>JAQUYQ010000002.1 GCA_028691795.1 Herbinix sp. | reverse complement strand
ACACTTACGTTGAGGATTTAATGGGCATTCGGAAAGTTGTGAATCGAGCGTATCTTGTAATGGTTGCCCTCGATGAAAATGGACTGCCCACCCAAATTCCTGAGTTAATTCTGGAAACAGAATCCGAGCAGGCAGAATGGGAAGCAGGAAAAAGACGTCATACACTACGTTGTGAACGACGAACGGAAGGTTATTAATCTTTAGATTATGACCGTTTTTGCGATGTAATAGGCTAGAAATAGATTCGTTAAATCATAAATGAAAGTGAATATATAAAGCAATGAGGCTGTTGCTATTTAGATATTGCAGCAGCCTCATTGTTATATGGTATTGATTTATTTCATTTGGTCCAACTGATCTTTTCTGTGTTCCTGTTTTTCTTTTGCATTTTTAAATGACTGGTTATCCATATGCTCGGCGTTGTGATTTAAATACCCTTCTGTAAAAAGAAGACGCTTTTCTGTATTTTCCTTATAATTATTATTGTAATTTTCTCCATGAGCAAGAATGTTTTTCAAATTATTTATTTCTGATTGGCGTTCCTCATTGACCTGTTTTGCATGTTCAATATTGTCGGGTGAAGATGAAATGTCGGAATGTTCTTCCAGATGGCGCTCCGTACGTGTCTGCTTTTCCACTAAGTTTACCAAATGATCCACTCTGCGCTCTCTTTTAAATTCTTCATTATCTCTATTTATACTCATATTTGTCCGCCTTTCGTAATAAAAAAATAAATTGAGAGAAATGTTTCTCTAAATTATTTTCTCCGAAGCAACCGTTCGTTATGCTCTTTTTCTTATTAGAAAAGCTTACCATTTTTAATTTTTTGTTTTTAAGAGGCACTCTTCAAATGTCTCATATAATAAAACATATACTGTTGTACAATTCCCGAATATCCTTTGTATTTATCCTTGTCAAACTGATTATTATAAATTTCCTTTAAAACTTTCTGTATCCATACATCCACCGGGAATCCTTCAATATGATGAAGTCCGTATAGTGAGATGCAATTTGCTACTTTCTCCCCGATCCCATGTATTCCTTTCAAGGTTTTTACTGCCTCTTCAAAACTACACTGCTTCAGGTTTTCTAAGTCTAGTTCTCCGGTTTTAACCGCTTGAGCTGCCTTTAATATATACTCATCCCGATATCCGGTTTTTAATGCTCTCAGATCTTCCTTAACAGCCTGTCCCAGAACTTCGGCCGTAGGAAAAGTTACATAGTCTATTCTGCCACATTCTTTGTTCTCCTTTTGTTCTCCATAGCGTCTGCAAATTCCTTCTATGCAATTTTTTATTGCCGGTATATTTTTATTCTGCGAGATAATGAAGCTGATTGCTGCCTCGAAAGGTTCCTGCTTTAAAATTCTTATTCCCTTTCCGTAAAGGGCTGCCTCCTTAAGGAAGGGATCTTCTCCATTTATCAATCCATTTACTATTTTACCATAATCGTATTTTAAATCGAAGTACTCCTCCCAAATCTGATAAAATTCCTCTTCGGAGCAGCTAAATTCCACTGTATCAGGGTCAAGCTGCGTCAGCTCCAGATATCTGCCGTAAGCCACTAGTCCATACTTTACCTTTTTATCCTTATTCTCTATATAATTCATGCGAAAGCATTGTCCGGAATCGGCAATCTGCATAATATCAAAATTTTGATTATGTATTATCATAGTATTTCCTTTTCATGCGATTATATTAATTATAATATTTCTTTTATCAAACATTTGCACTCACTTAAGCAGCCCCTCTTTTATTTATTCAAGTTGCATATCGATATAATATATTGGTCCGGCATAAGAATCTTCTGTTATATTAGTGCCATAGATAGAGAAGGTGGTCGTACCTGATGGAACAACAAAGGATACTTTATAGCTGTTATAATACTCAGTATCTAATAAAAACGGTGTAGTTACGCTATATCCATCACCATCTGTAATATATTCTACCAGGCAGGCATCGGAAAGTATATTACCATAACTATCCTTTGGCAATACAATTAAATCGTCTGGATAAAAATACCTTTCTGAATTGATAGTTGCCAAATCTACATATGCATCAAGTACTGCACTACCGTCACCCATATCCGTTACAACAACATCATTTAGGTAAAATGCCATACCATTATCCATGATAACTTCTGTTCCTTCGTCAAAGTACTGGTTATCCCTTCCATCAATGTAAGTAGTATAATTTTTAAAGGTTATGCTCTCTGTAGAATCATTTAAGGGAAAAATTGATACATATGCATAATATCCGGTATCTTCAACTGATGCTGTAACACTAACGCAAACATTATCTCTGGATAGATATTCCGTCAAATCTCCTGTTTCATTGTATTGCTCATTCGTAAATTCTTCCTCATAGTAAAAACTATTATTATTAACTAATAAGGTACAGTAATCATCTACTGCTGTATAAAAATCTGATTCTGATAACGATGTATCATTTAGTTGAAATACATAGGTCGAAATACCATCATAGGAGGAATTATTATAATAGGAAAAGCGGGTATCTGAATCTAAACTATATACATCCGGCAGTTCCGTATAGGAGTATAGATCCGTATAAATATAATCTCCCGACGTATCATCAGTGGTTGCATCGGTAGTACTATCGTAGGTTCCATCATTAGCAGAGTAGGTACTGGTATCCTCTTCTGTATTTGAATCATTATCACTATTATCGGTTGTTTGGTAAGATCCCAAATCCCCAGAAGAATTTAATTCAACTAAAACTTTGGAAACAATAAAAAATCCAACAATAATTACAAATAGTCCTGCAACTCCTAAAAGTATTGGTAACAGTGCCTTATTTTTCTGTTGAGCATTGGACTGATAAGGAGCCATTGGAGGTACCATATTCTGAGGCATGCGATTTGGAGGCACCTGATTCGGAGGCACTTGATAAGGCGGCACTTGTCTAGGAGGCGTCTGGTAAGGAGGTACTTGATTTGTTTGTGCTGAATATGGTGTATTATACCCCTGAGTTGGTACTCCTTGATTAGGGACCGGTTCTTGTGCCGGCATAATTGGCGCTAAATCGCCTCCACATACATCACAATAAAATCGTTCCTCCGGAAACTCTTTGGCACATTTTATACACCGTTTCGTGTTCTTTACTCCATTCGATACTTCATTTTTATGTCCGCAACTCGGACAAAAAAATTGATTTTCTGATATTTCTTTTCCGCAACCTTTACATATCATATAATGTCCTCCCACCTAATTATGTTGCTTCCTATCTAATATTGAAGATATGTACTTCCAAATTTTCAACATACATTATAGTCATTCTTAAATAAAAATTATCCTTTATTTTGTAATGGTATCCCCTATCCCATAACGAAATCAACTGATAATTTTTTAATTTTTCCTAAATAAATATTCTTAATTAATTATATAGCTTTTAAAAATTTTATTCAATTATTACTTATTTAAATATAAATTATTTCGTTCTTTTCCATTATTATCTTTATTGGATCGCTTATAGTCAAAAGCATTTTATAGCAAAAAATTCTTCCTTTGCTAGATTTGATTGTTCTGTTATTACTGAAAGTAATTTTTACTCATTTCGCCTGTTGACATCTGTTGTATGGTCAGATATAATTACAGCTGTCAAGACAGTTATCATGTCTTATACAACAAATCTAACAAAAAGGGAAGGGAAATAATATATGACTTCAAACAAAGTAAAAACAATGATCACTGCCGCAATGCTCAGTTCAATCGGAATCATTATTCCCATGTACTCTCCGTTTAAAATCATTATAGAACCGGCATCCTTTACCTTAGCCAGCCATGTAGCCGTTATGATTGCAATGTTTATCTCACCGGTGGTAGGTATCTCTGTAGCTTTGGTAACAAGTTTCGGCTTTTTACTAGGTCCTTTTCCGCCTGTCGTAGTTCTAAGGGCTTTAACCCATGTTATTTTTGTAACGCTTGGTGCATTAATATTAAAGAAAAACCCAAATATCCTGCTTTCCTTAAAAACTATGATCCCCTTTGCTATTCTAATTTCAGTAGTTCATGCTATAGCTGAGGTTTTCGTATCCAGTCTCTTTTATTTTACAGGAACCGTAACCACCAGTTATCTGATATCTGTTGTTGGCCTTGTTGGTTTGGGAACATTCATTCACAGCTTATGTGATTTTGCTATTGCAGTATTAGTATGGAAACCAATACAGCATGTCATCAGTATACCTGCGAATGCAAAGATTAGAGTTAAAGCAAGATAGTTCTAATATACGGTAATTAAAAAGCTGTTGCTACATTAACTGATACGTTAATGTAGCAACAGCTTTTTATTTCATAGGACGTAATTTCCTAAGAATAAAAAAATACGGATTCCTAAGAATCCGTTAAGCCGTATCATTTATGGTAAATCACCATTCATCTCAATTTCTGATTCAATAATTGTCATAGATAGTATTTTCATTAGATCAACTTCATGAGGCGTAACATCTTGCCCGTTTGGATCCGTTATGATACGAATAATAGGTCTCAATGGGAAGTTTTTATTCTGTTCCTTTACAATACCCGTACTATTATCCGAAAGACGGACCAGAGAACCATTTGGGAAAATAGCAATCTGTTTAATAAAAACAGATACAATCTTTGTATCAAATTTAGTTCCTGCATGCTCTATCAAATAGTTTACTGTTTGATTTGAACTCCACTTCCTTCGATAGCACCGGTCAGATACTAATGCATCATACGTATCTGCAACTGCAACTATTCTGGTAAATTCATGAAGCTCACCTGCCTTGACTCCCGTGGGGTAACCCGAACCATCCATTCTTTCATGGTGATACAAGGCAACAATTCGTGAAAGCTCTGTCAGGCTTACACATTTCTTAAGAGTTTCATATCCTAAGGTAGTATGAAGCCTTATGTGCTCAAATTCATCTATATCTAATTTGCCTTCTTTATTTAAAATCTTTTTATCTAAGAGAATTTTACCAATGTCATGGAATAATGCCCCTGCCGCCAATTTCTCCATCATAGGTCTACTATATCCTAACTGTTTTGCTATTAAAAGAGAATAAACAGTAGAGCTGACGCAATGTGAAAATGTATATTCATCAGATGCACTGATATCATTTAAACTTACCTGCATATCTTCATTAGCAAAAATATCATCAATGATACTGTGAATAGTCTCCGACATATCTGTCAAATCTATTACCGTTCTATTTTCGAAGTCATCTATGGTTTTACGAAGAATCCGTTTACAGGATACTCTTGTCTCTTCTGTAATTGCATCAGGTATTTCAATACCATCACTTTTAGAATCCTCTACATACACACAATCAATACCCAAATTTTTCAAGCTGCCGACAAACCGTCCCAACTCAGTTTGACCTTCCTTAAGCAACAAACATTCTCTATAATATATTGATTTTGCCAATATCATATCCGGCTTAAGCATTGACAACGAAACCAGCCTCATTATACTCTCCTATCAATCAAGTCATTATAACAACTACCTTTATGATACGGTATCGATTAAAAAGTGTCAAGAATTTCATGTAGTTTATTGCCTAAATTCGTCCTTTTTTGTTAATAAATATGACTTCTTTGTAATTATACTTATAATAGAATCATCGGATTGAAGCAATTATATATTGTTTTATAACTTTTCATATTGTATGATATTTATAAATATAATTATAACAGAGGATCTCTATGAGCATTAACTTAAGGAATAAAATACCGTTTTATAAACTACGTGCCGGCTACAGTAACGATAGACGTTATTTCATCTTAAAAGACCGTTTAAAATTATGCTTCTATCTATTTATTATTTATCTGCTACTTTCCTTATTACATATAGGCTGTCCTATCAAATTTATAACCGGAATCTCCTGCCCAGGCTGTGGTATGACAAGAGCAGTTTTTTCTGTACTGCGATTGAATTTTGATGATGCTTTTTATTTTCATCCTCTATTTTTCCTGTCTCCTATTATGTTATTTTTATTTTTATTTGAGCCTTTCATGAAGCCTAGTTTTTATAAACCTGCCTGGTTTATAATCATTTTGGTGTTTCTAATTGCTTATGTTATTCGACTATTTTTTACACAGAACAATGTGGTAGAGATTGACATTCACGAAGGAATAGTGCTAAAATTATTACATCAAATTAGTGTGGGAGGTTTTAAATGATCAAGCAACGAAGTTTTATAACAATGTTATTGTTATCCATTGTCACCTGTGGAATATATGGAATTATCTTCTGGTATAACTACTCTGACGATATGAACACGGTATGTAATGGTGACGGAAAGATTACACAAAACTACATAATTGTAATTTTATTATCCATAGTTACCTGTGGAATTTATGGCTGGGTATGGTATTATGGTCTTGGTAACCGTTTACAGGAAAATGCACCCCGCTACGGTATCAATTTCACTGAAAACGGTACTACTGTTTTATTATGGATGCTTTTTGGTAGTCTACTTTGTGGGTTTGGTTTTTACTATGCTCAATACATACTTGTTAAAAATATGAATGTTTTAGCTGATCGTTATAATCAGCAATTCTACGGCGGTCAATATCAACAACCACCTTATAACAATTATTAATTATAAATTATAAAAACTGATAAAAGCCAAAACTCTTGAATGACTGATGTGACCCCATTCAATGTTTTGGCTTTTATAATTTTTAATTCCTTAATTCCAGCTCTGCATTTTCAACTTCATTCCAATAAGGAATGGAAGTAGTTGCGCCAGCTCTTGAAACAGCGATTGCAGACGCCTTCGAGGATAATTCAAGTACTTCCATTATCGGCCGTCCGTGTAGCATTGCACAGATAAAGTAACCGGTAAAGGTATCACCTGCTGCTGTAGTATCAACTACATTCACTTTATAGACTCCATGGGTACACTGTGTTGTCTTATCCTTGTAGATTACTCCTTCGGATCCTAGTGTCAACACGATCTGCGCTTCTTTATATTGTTCTGCCATTACCTTCAGAATCTCTTTTGTATCAGATTTTCCGGTGATTTGCTCTCCTTCAATCTCATTTAACAAGAAAAGAGAAACTTTGGTTAAATCACATTCTTTAATTGATTGGTTAAAAGGGGATGGATTTAATGCTATTTTAATGCCTTTATCATATGCGAGATCAATAATGTAATTTAAATGATTTACTTCATTCTGTAACAAAATCCAATCACCCTTATCAAAAGAGTCCAGAACACCATCAATAAAATCCGTCGTAAAACTTTGATTACTTCCACCATAAAGCAGGATACAGTTTTGCCCATCATCATCCACCTGAATTATGGTATGCCCACTTTTACCCTCAATGGTTTTAATAAAGCTGATATCAATTTTATTATCACTGCAGGTCTTTAGAAGAAAATCTCCATCCATACCAATCATGCCAGCATGATACACTTTCTCACCGGCTCTTGCCAAGGCAACAGACTGATTTAGTCCCTTACCTCCGCAGAAGATTTCCATCTTTTTTGACAAAATGGTCTCTCCCGGTTTTACGATATGATTTACAGAATAAACATAATCATAATTTAAAGAACCCATATTAAGTATCTTCATTTTGTACCAAACCCTTCTACTAGTATAAATAACCGAACCGTAATAGACCTCCCCCAACCTATGCCAGAAATGCTACTCCAGCTCTTAAAATGATATTGGGATAGGGTGTGAATTCACCTGTACGAATTGCAAATTTAACATTCTTCGTCATATCTTTGAAATCATTATGCGGTATCATCTTATATTCGGTATCCGTTAATGTCTCTTTAATGTATTTTAATAACCGATCATTCTTTTCTACAATTTCTTCTGCAAGGTAATAATATTCTACTACCGTTTCATCCATTACAGCATCTAAAACCTGTTCAAAGGTTGGTACTCCACCACATAATGCCAGGTCAACAATCGGAACTCCAGCCGGAATGGGTAATCCCGCATCCCCAATTAAAAATAAATCTTTATGACCAAGTGCTGCGATATAGCCAGCCAGTTGTGCATTAATAATACCTCGTTTTTTCATTTTACCACCTTCCACATCTCAAATAATATTAAGAAGAAGTGCAAAATGAAATTCCACTGAATTTCATTTTGAAGTTCTTCCTGTATGAAGATGCTTCTCCTTCATACTTCTCTCCTTTTACATTAGTATGCCACAACATCAAATAATTTCTCAAGAGTATTGCCCCTACCTTATCTTATGGTAGGGGTGATACTCTCAAAAATTGATTTATCGTTATATTTTGTAACTGCTCTAATGTCTCCTTCTAGCTTTCACGTGCCTGTAATGCAATTTTTGCTTGAAGATTACGTTGGAATTGGTCAATAATTACGGCTAAAATAATTACAACACCTTTGATAACCATCTGCCAAAACTCTGATACGCCTAACATAACCAGACCATCATTAATTACACCAATTACAAATGCACCGATAATGGTTCCGCCAATTGTACCAACACCACCTGACATGGATGTTCCGCCAAGTACGGTTGCCGCGATTGCATTCATTTCCCAGGTTTCACCGGAAGCCGGATGAGCTGCTACTAATTGGGAGGCAGTAATAATACCAACAATTGCTGCACATACACCTGAAAACATGTATACTAAAAGCTTTGCTTTATCTACTTTAACACCGGATAATTTTGCAGCCTTCTGATTGCCACCGATTGCTAAGATATGCCATCCAAAAGGTGTTTTCTTTAATATGATGCCTGCTATTAAAGCAATAATTAAAAGTATAATAGCACCAACTGGTATTCCTCCAACATTTCTACCAAAGAATTCAATACCCGTATTTCCAAGTCCCGGTTTACCGGTAATACTGGAAAAGGTAGCACCCTTGGATCGAAGCATAGCAAATCCACGAGCCATATACATCATACCTAAAGTTGCAATAAAAGGAGCTACATTAAATTTTGTTATAATCCATCCATTAATGAACCCGATTAATGCACCACATAACATTGCAATAAGAACAATCGTAGGAATGCTGAAATATATTGTAACCCCAAACATGTTAAGTGTTAAACCTTCATTAATGAGTCCGCCAGCTACGATACCAGAAAGACCTACAATAGATCCAACGGAAAGGTCAATACCTCCCGTTATAATAACATAAGTCATACCAATACCAAGTATTCCGTATAAAGCAACATGCTTTGCAATTAAAAGCAAACTACCTGCTGTTAAAAATGTTGGGCTTGCTAAGCCAAAGTATATTATTAAAATTACTAATACAATCAATGTTCTACCTTTTAATAAGGTCATTATGAGAGCATTTTTGCTTCGCTTCTTTTCTGTTTGTGATTGGCTCATATCTATATTCTCCTTTACCTTCCCTTAGTGTGCATGGTGCCCATGATAAGAAGCTAATACCAGGCTGTCTTCCTTAATTTCATCACCCATAAACTCACCTGTTTTCTTGCCATTGGATAAAACAACAACCCTATCAGCTATTGCTACAATTTCTTTTAACTCTGAGGAAACTACTATGATGGATAAGCCTCGTTCCGCATATTGATGTATAATATCAAAAACTTCTGTCTTTGCTCCGATATCAATTCCTCGGCTAGGTTCGTCCATCAACAGGATTTTCGGGTTCGTTAGCATACCCTTTCCAATTACGACTTTCTGCTGATTTCCACCGGACAATGATAATATCGGTAATCTTTTGTCTGCTACCTTTATATGAATATCCTTTATTTGCTCATCAACATTTTCATTTTCTTTTTTATTATCTAAAAAGATACCCTTTAAGTAATTCTTTAAGCTGGACAAGGAGATATTCTTTCCTATATCCATAGTCTGGACCATACCTTCTCGCTGTCTATCCTCCGGTACAATCGCAAAACCTCTTTCAATCTGTTCTGATATATTTTTAACATTCAGTACTTTATCTTCTAAAATTACGGTTCCGGTATGTTCTGGTCGAAGTCCCATAATGCATTCAAACACTTCTGTTCGTCCAGCACCCATAAGGCCATAGATTCCTAAAATCTCACCCTTTTTTAGATCAAAGCTTACCTTATCTAGCAGATAACCACCACCGCTCTTTGGTAATGTTAATTCTTTCACTTGAAGTACAGAATCACGTTTTTTCCAGTCAATATTTCTTTCTTTTTTAGGATAGGATTTACCTTCACCAACCATTTGATGAACAATCCAAGGTATGTCAATATTCTTAACATCATCATCAGCTACAAATTTACCATCTCTAAAAATCGTAACATGATCTCCGATTCTCATGATTTCTTCCAAACGATGTGAGATATAAACAATGGAGATTCCTTCCGCTGTCAATTCTCTCATTAATTTAAATAATACATCAACTTCTTGCTGGCTAAGGGAAGAGGTGGGCTCATCCATTATTAAGATTTTAAGATCATCCTGAATTAAATTTCGAGCAATTTCTATCATTTGCTGTTGGCCAACTCTTAAGTCTCCTATCAATGTATTTACATCAATCGGATGCTCCAGTTTCTCCAGAATTCTGTTTGCTGCTTCCATATGAGCCTGATTATCCAGACTAAATTTACCCTTTGTTTTCTCTTTTGCCATAAAAATATTCTGAAATACGTTCAAGTTAGGAAATAAGCTTAATTCCTGATGAATAATACCTATTCCATACTTTCTTGCATCCTTGGGATCTTTAAAAGTAACTTCTTCATCTCCCATAAATATTTTACCAGAGGAAGGCTGTTCAATACCGGCAATGATTTTCATCAATGTTGATTTACCCGCACCGTTTTCACCTATAAGTACATTTACTTTTCCTGTGAGCACATCGAAAGACACATCATCTAATGCCTTTGTACCAGGATAAATCTTACTTACTTTTTCCGCATGAAGGCAAACATCATTCTTTGTTTTCACGTTGTTATCCATGTTTATGCTCCCCTCTTTTACTTAACAGTTAAAACAACCGGTGTAATTAAAATCATATCCTCTTTATCTACTGTAAAGCATCCGGTAAATTCTATTTGTTTTCCTGTAATGCTCGCTAGATCTATCTTATCAATAATTGATGTTTGGATTATTTGATGAATACTTTGTGATACCGCTGCATAATCCACTTGATTCTTATAATCTTCAAATTTAATTATCTTTAATGAATCTCTAACTGCTGATCCTTTAAATACCGTTCCAATTTGGAGTTCAATAATAATTGGACCTGTATATCCATCCAGAGTAACAACCATGTAACCAGCCTTTTTCTCTGTATTTACTTCTTTTACCGTCGCTGTTCCCTTTACTGTATAATTCAATTCACCCGATGTTCCCATGGAATATTTTCCGTATTTATCGGCAACTGACTTAAGTTCGCCATTTGCTTCTGTTAATAATGTAGTTAAATCTACTGCTTTTTCAGTCAATTCAGGTAAAGCAGCTGAGTCCCATATACCAGCAACATCATCCCCTGCATTAAATTCTACTTCACCGGTGTATTTTCCTTCTTCACCTATTTTAATTATTTTCATACATCCAGTCATTGATGATACCAATAGTGCTGTTGCCATAAGTAATACTAAAAACCGTTTTTTCATAATCGCCTCCATTCCCGCCGCCTTACGTCGGCACAAGTACTAAGGGAAAAGACACCTAAGTGGCTTTATCCTGTATGAATTATGCTTTTTATAATTTTGTATCTGAGCGCTTTTTTAAATACATTTTCTTTAATTAGGTGCTGCGAAAGAGTTTTTCATTCGCAGCACCCTGGTTTTGACACTGTTTAGCCCGCATGTTATTTATGAAATTATTATTCTGTGTATGTGAAGGCTGATAATTTATCTGCATTATCCTTAGTAATTACAATACAGTCTACAAGTTGTTTCTCATCTAATCCAGTTGTTCCGTTCTTTAAATAAGCATCTGCCTGTTCAACTGACATCTGAGCGATAAGAGCTGCCTGCTGTAATGCTGTAGCTGTAATATTGCCTGCTTTAATCTCGTCTCTTACATCATCACTGCCATCAACACCGATAATTGCTACGCCAGTTAATCCAGCTGCTTTGATCGCTGCTGCTGCACCCATAGCCATGGTATCATTACCACAGATTACACCCGTAATATCAGGGTTTGTTTGAAGGATTGTTTCCATCTTGGAATATGCTTCTGTCTGATCCCAGTTAGCTGTCTGCTGTGCAACCATTTCTAAATCAGTATACTGATCAATTACTTCATGGAAAGCGCTGGATCTAACACCTGCGTTGGTATCGGATTCTTTTCCTAATAATTCAGCATATTTACCTTTTTCGCCCATAGCTTCAACAAAAACTTCAGCTACCGCTTTTGCGCCTTGGTAATTATTTGCAACGATTTGTGAAATTGCTACGCCTGTCTCGTTGATTTCTCTATCAATTAAGAATGTAGGGATGTTATTATCTCTTGCTTTTTGTACAGCTGCTACTGTTGCATCGGAACCTGCATTATCACAGATGATTGCTGCTGCTTTTTCAGAAATTGCTGTATCAAATAATTCTGCCTGCTTTGTAGCATCATCATCATGTGATACTACTTTAACATCATAGCCTAATTCTTTTGCTTTTGCTTCAGCAGCTTCTGCTTCTGTCTTAAAGAAAGGATTAGAATGGGATGGAGTAATAATGTAAATGATATTTGATCCACCGCCGGTAAGTGCTGTTGTTGCTGCTTCTGTAGGTGCTGTTGTTGCTTCTGCTGTTGCTGCTGTAGGTGCAGTTGTTGGCTCTGTAGTATTCTCACTAGCCTTTTTACCACAACCAACAACAAATGTGCTGATCAAAAGTACTGCCAATAAAACTGATAACATTTTGTTTCTTTTCATTTTCTGTCTCCTCCATAAATTAAATTATAATAGTTTCTATAGATACAACGAAGTTTCCTTCGCTAAATCTCATGAATTTACAAGATGAATCAGCCTATAAATAATTTGTAAACTAAATCACTTGTCATGAACTAAACCCTTATTCCTTCTCATTACTTATCATGAATTACTGATTTTACAGCTTCCTTCCATCCTTGATACAATTCATCTCTCCTTGTATCTATCATAGATGGTTCATATTTACTGCGTTTGATGCTGTCAAATATCGCATTTTTTTCATAAAGGCCTAATACTATTCCCGCAAGATATCCTGCTCCTATGCCTGATAATTCTTCCATATTGGGTACTTGTACTGGGATGTCAAGCATATCACTTTGAAACTGCATAAGATAACTGTTCTTTGTCGGTCCGCCATCCACTCTTAGTTCTCCGATTGCAACACCTGCTTCTTCACTCATTACCTTTACAATGTCTGTAATTTGATATGCGATGCATTCCAAAGCAGCTTTTACAATCTCTGCTTTGCCTGTTGTACGTGTCATTCCACACAACGCTGCTTTTGCACTGCTATCCCAATAAGGTGCACCAAGTCCGGAAAATGCCGGTACTAAATAGGTTTTGTCTTCTTTATTTGCGCTTTTTGATAAGGTCTCACTCTCTTTCGCTGAGTTAATTAAACCTACATCTTCAACCAGCCACTTAAGTACTGCTCCGGAATAATTAATATTACCTTCCAATACATAATTTACTTCGCCATTAATTCCCCAAGCTAACGATGTTACAACACCTTTTTTACTAAGAACCGGTTTTTGTCCAATATTCATCATAATGGAAGATCCTGTACCATAAGTAGACTTAATCATTCCTTCTTCCAAACACCCTTGTCCAAAAAGTGCACCGTGGGAATCTCCTAAAACAGCATGTATTGGTAACTTCTTATTGAAGAAGCCTTCAAAATCCGTTTCTCCATAAAAAGCATCTGAGTAGCTGACCTCAGCTAACATCTTAGTTGGAATGCCAAACAGTTTACAAACTTCCTCATCCCACTGTAAGGTGCTGATACCAAACATTTGAGTTCTTGAGGCATTGGAATAATCCGTCTTAAAATATTTCCCTTTTGTTAACCGGAAGACCAGATAACTGTCCATGGTTCCACCGCATATTTCATTATTCTCAAGCTTATCTGTTAATCCCTCTACATTCTGTAAAACCCAGCTGATCTTAGCTGCTGAAAAATAAGGGGATAGGTGTAAACCGGTATGGCTTTTTATCATTTCACTGTGACCTGCTGCTGCAATATTGTTACATATTTCAGCTCCTCTGGCACATTGCCAGACAATCGCATTATATACCGGCATTCCTGTTGTCTTATCCCATACCACAGCAGTTTCACGCTGATTACTAATTCCTACACCGATGATAGTATCCTTGTCTACCTTCGCCTGCATTACTACTGCTTTCACTACTTCTATGGTATTTTGATAGATCTGATTTGGATTATGCTCTACCCATCCTTTATCTGATATCAGTTGGTCATGGGGCAAATCACTTCTTGCAATTAGTATGCCTTCCTGATCAAATAGCATTGCTTTTGTACCGGAAGTACTCTGATCGATTGCTAAAATATATTTATTTGACATGCTTCATCAGCTCCAATGCCACTTTTATTATTCCATTAGCATTCAATTCATAATAATCAAATACTTCCTGCGAATTACCTGTTACAACAGGTGAATCCGGTAATGCCATATTAATTACCTTTTTCGGTTCTGTAGCAGATACGATTTGGCTTACCATAGCACCTAAGCCGCCAATATAAGTATGTTCCTCAATCGTAATTATGGCTTTCGTATCCTTTGCTGCTGCCTCTATTGCTGCCTTATCAATCGGTTTTACGCAATACATATCCAGAACTCTTGCTTTAATTCCCTGTTCCTCAAGTTTTTCTGCTGCATCCTTCGCCGGTTTTACCATCTCGCCGCAAGCGATGATGGCAAGATCCGTTCCTTCATGAACTACGGTTGCTTTATCAAATTCAAAGGGAACATTTCCTTCCGTATATACATCCTCTACCGGATTACGTCCCACTCTGATATATGCCGGTTGATTATCCTTTAATAATCCTTCAAATAGATATCTTGTCTGAAAACGATCACTCGGAATATACACTCTCATATTGGGGATAGAGCTCATCGTTGCGATATCATTTGCGGAATGATGTGTCATGCCAAGTGCTCCATAACTAACACCACCGCTGATTCCGATTAATTTTACATTGGTATTAGAATATGCAACATCTACCTTAGCCTGCTCCATACTTCTTGTAGACAAAAAACATGCCGGTGAAGCAACATAGGACTTCTTACCACAGCTTGCAAGCCCTGCAGCAATTGATATGATATTTTGCTCCGCGATACCAGTCTCTACAAATTGCTTAGGAAAAGAAGATGCAAAGCTTGATAGGGAGGCAGAACCTCTTGAATCGCTGCATAGAACGGTGATATCGCTATCTTCCTTTGCATTTTCCATTAAAACATCATTTATAACTTGTCGGTTTGATATCTTATTCATTTGCTGCCAGCCTCCTTTGCTCCAGTTCAGTGATTGCTTTTTGATATTCCTCCTGGCTTGGTATCTTATGATGCCATGGAGCAGAGTTTTCAATAAAGGAAACTCCATATCCCTTTGTTGTATCTGCAATAATTACAGTTGGTTTTTCTTTGGTAGCTTTTGCAATCTGAAATGCCTCATCCAAAGCATCTATATTATTCCCATTTGCATGGATTACATTCCAGCCAAAGCTTTGGAAACGTTCATCTAGATTATCCTGTGTCATTACCTCTTCAGTTGTACCGGAGATCTGTAAGCGGTTTCGGTCTACAATAGCTGTCAGGTTATCCAGTTTATAATGACCACCTGCCATAGCTCCTTCCCAAACAGAACCCTCTGCAAGCTCTCCATCTCCCATAACAGTATAAACACGGTAGGTAGCCCCATTCATTTTTGCTGCAAGTGCCATTCCGACGCATACGGATAAGCCATGCCCGAGGGAACCCGAGTTCATCTCAATACCGTTAATCTTATTATTGGGATGTCCGATATATTTTGACTTAAACTGTGAATAAGTCTCCAAATCGGATTTTGGAAAGAACCCTTTTTTAGCAAGGACACTGTATAATGCTTCAACCGAATGACCTTTACTAAGGATGAACCTGTCTCTGTTTGGATCTTCTGCTGTTTCAGGACTGATATTCAAATGCTTATAATAAAGCGTAATAAGAATATCAAGTACACTAAAGTCTCCGCCTATATGACCTGTTTTTGCTTTGTAAATCATATCAATGATGTCTTTGCGAAGTTCAAATGATAGTGCCTTTAAATTTTCCATATTTTACTCCATTCCTGCGCATGTTTCTGCGCATATTAAATATCCAAAAAATTAATTATTCACCTCTTATAAATGCTCTCACTTCTTCTTCCACTGGATCATATAAATCAGGTGTAACTTTAATGTACTTACAAGCTTCATATAATACAGGTACGACATTAGAATGGATACCTACACAGTGATGAATATATGGTCCACACACCAATTTATCTTCTAACCTTTTCCAATTCTGAACTTCAACCCAAAGGTAAGTTCCCTTTGTGTAAGGTCCCTCAATCGCTTTTGCATTACCTAATAACAACGAATATTCTCCGTTATCTCCATCAAATCTGACCAAGGAAATATCACCATGCTTTGCTTCTGCCTCAACAGCACCCGGATGTTCAAATGCTAATGGATATCCAAGGGTTGGTTTGCTTCTTGCAACTGAGATTGGCCATGGTCCACAATGCTGTAATAATTCACCGTTCTCATTGTCAGGATGACGTACTGTCCAATCTGCAAAGAAGGATCTGGTCTTGCCCATTCCTGCTGCTTCTACTAATAATGAAGTAATAGCTCCGTGAATATCGGTTTCACAAACAACCGGAATTCCAAGATCGTTCATTATGGAGTTGGCTGCACAAGGCATAACTCCAATTTCACTTTGAAGAGCATTCCAACATTGAATTGCAATGGCATTACAATCATATTTTTTAGCTAAGCCATGCATAGCAACCTTTAATGCCGCAACACTTTCAAGTTCATTCTCCTTAATGCGGACATTCATGTTTTCTTTTATAAATTCTACAACCTTTGCTACTTCATTCTTTTCTTCCTTTGCAGCTCTTAAAGCCTGTGTAAGCTCCGGCATCGGTATCGGTGCTAACTGAACATTGAACTTCTCAAGTAATTCACCTTCATTACACATTGTTGTAAGGAAATCAAACGGTCTGGTTGAAATTTGTAAAATTCTTGTATTACGGAACGTTTTTACTACATTACATACCGCAAGGAAATTCATAATACCACGTTCAAATTCCGGATCAGTCAATCTGCAATTTGTAATGTAGGTGAACGGCACCTGATATCTTCTTAAAACCTTGCCCGTTGCAAACAAACCACACTGACTGTCTCTTAAACGGATACCATTCTCGTCAGGACGTTCATCCCTCGGTCCCCATAATAATACGGGAATATTTAACTCCTTTGCCAGTCTTGCACAGATGTATTCGGTTCCGAAGTTGCAATGAGGAATAAATAAACCGTCAACTTTTTCTGCCTTGAATTTCTCGGCAATCTTCTTCATATCTTCATCATTATAGAGAAGGCCTTCTTCATTGATATCAGTAATATCAACAAATTCAATACCTAATTCATTCAATCTATCTCTAGTTAAATTACCAAATTTGATTGCATCGGGTGCACTAAAGATACTTCTTCTCGTTGGTGCAAATCCAATTTTAATTTTGTCCATTTCATTTACCTCCATATGTTTTCTTTGTCAAGTCCTTTACACTGTCCCGCTCCATAAATTCTGTACAAATCTGGATCTTACTCTTAATTCCATTACCATCTCTGATTACATCCTTTAATCTTCTTACAGCTAACTGCCCCATCTCTTGTTTAAATACCCTAATTGTTGTTAGTCTTGGTGTTGATATTTCACAAGAGTCCAAATCATCAAATCCGATTAAAGATATATCCTCCGGAATTCGATAGCCCTTTTCAATTAACGCTTTCATTGCACCCAGTGCAATCATATCATTATCTGCAAAAAATGCAGTTGGCAGTTTAGGTCTTTGATTAAGGAAGAGAAGCATATCTTTGTATGCTCCATCCATCGTTGTATTAAGTGAAACGATGTACTGATCGTTCATACTTATTCCATGTTTATATAAAGCTCTTGAATATCCAGTTGCTCTTGCATTAAAAGCTTTTATTCTAAATTTTCCTTTGAGATAACCAATTTCTTTGTGTCCTTTTTTTATTAAATATTCTACAGCGTTTTTCGCTGAGTCCGAATTATTTATCAAAATTCCGTTAAAATTCATTGAGGTGCTCCAACTGTCTAGAATAACCATCGGACATTTTGCATTCAAAAAGCTTTCAAAATCTTCATCCATAGCTTCAGTTCCCAACATGATAACGGCTGTTGTTCTATCATTAAGAATTTCATCAAGTCGCTGTCCATAAAAATCACTTCTTCGATCCAGATTAGATATAATTAATTCATAACCAAACTCTCTGCATTCTGTTTCTACTCCTTCAAGCAGATTGCTAAAAAATGGTGAATTATCAATAATTGATCCATTTCGCTTATATATTACAAATCTAATCCTTGAAATTTTTGTTTCATTGGAATACCCAATTTCATTAGCAACTTTAAATATTTCATCTGAAGTCTCTTTATTAACACCTTTTTTACGGTTCAAAGCATTTGATACGGTTGCGGGAGAGTACCCAGTAAGCTTACTGATCATCCTTATATTTGGTTTCATTTATTACACTCCTTCTTAAATTATCATAAAACTTTTTTGTGTTATTTTATATTGTGTTTTTATTAAAAGTTTACATTTTGTTACTTTATACTGTTTCAAATCCATATTTTTATGCATTTTACACTATATAATTTCCATTTTATTCTTGATTTTTCTATCTTTTAGCATCTTCCATATGTACCTTCATATAAACATTTATATAAACATATTTACACACTAAAATCAAAATGATTTAGCTGAAAGTTTTTATAATAAATAATAAATTTTATTAGTTATATTATCGATTACATTCCCATCGTTTATACAAATATTTGATAATATTCATAAATTAAAAGATTACATAAAGAGTTTAAATTAACTAAAAATTATTTATTTTAGTTTAGATAAAATTAGCTGAAATATATTTAAGTAAGGCTTACTACACGAATTACTTTCTGATCAATAAAAATATTTTTAGACATAATAATTTAAAAAACTATAAAATCCAGAACAAAACTACAGCATCTTCCATAAGATATATTAGAACACGTTAATCACTGAAACTTCGCGGCACAAAGGCTAGAACATTGCTTATAAAATCAGCATGTAATGCCAAAATGAAACCATTAGTGAATTCCAACTTAAAATTGAAGCAGAATGAAAATATCATAACTGATGGGTTCTTCACTTAACTTAACTTAACTGCTGATTTTATTAAGCATTTCAATAACAATCTACTGTGAAGTTTCAATTAATTAATAAAATGATTGGTTGGAAAAAGGAGGTTGTTTTTATGTATCAAAATCATAATTGTGATAAATGTTCAAAATATTTTGGTAACAAATTCTGTAATAATGTTCAAATACCGAGCCTTCCACTGAAAGGTCCTAAGACCTTTGATGAAATAATTCACTTTATTCATCGGGCAATTGAAGACGAGGCAAATACGGCTGATTTCTACTGTCACTTATTAAAAGAAGCTCCTAACAAACTTCATGCAGATTTTATACAACATGCTTACCGAGATGAATTGGAACATATAGAGATATTCACCAAGCTTTATTGTTATTATACCGATAAAGTACCGGACTACTGTATTACTCCTATTCGTTTCCCTTGTTACAAGGAGGGGTTGCTGCTGGCATTAACCGGTGAATTAGAAACTGTGGAATTTTATCGCAATGTTCAACTATCCACTATGGACCAGGTGATTATAGATACCTTTTATATGGTAATGGTTGATGAATTAGGGCATGCAACAATGTTTAGCACATTGTTTAGTACCTGCAGATAATTAGATTAGCAGACAAATCAAGTGATTAATAAGGATATCTTCAAGAATACACAAACTTGAAGATATCCTTATTAACGCAAAACGGAGCCGTCACTTCATTACTGGAAGTTGGCTCCGTCAAAAATTATAGCAGGATGAGGCAGGAGGCATGCATAGGGGGTGCCGGCAAATGTGTTCCGTAATGACTGACAGCGGGCTGTAATGTTTGAAGCAGAAAGACATGATGTATTTTCATGTCATTTCTGATACAAACATTACAATCCGATGTCATTCATTCGGAATACATGCCAGCACCCCCTATGCACTGCCTCCTGTCTCATCCTTCACAAGTTCTTATTCACTCCTTAATGCATCAATCGGATTGAGCTTAGCGGCTTTTCTAGCCGGAAGATAGCCAAATAAGATTCCTATTCCTACTGATATACAAAATGCTACCAATACTGTATTCAAATTAGGCATTGCCTTCAGTTTTAACAAATCCCCTGCTTTGATTGTAACGATACTTCCCAGCAGAATACCAAGCAACCCTCCCATGGTACTGGTGACTCCTGCCTCTAGCACAAATTGACGCATAATATCCTTATGTTTTGCTCCAAGCGATTTGCGAATACCAATTTCCCTAGTTCTTTCTGATACAGATACCAACATGATATTCATAATACCTATACCTGCAACCACCAGAGATATTCCTGCAATTCCGGCAATAACAGAAGTAAGTATGGACATTTGTGCATTGCTTTCTTTTAACATTTGCATCAAATTTGTTACCTTATATGCATCTGAATCATGATAGGTATTAAACAAATACTTCTGTAATGCAGTTGTCTCTGATGATACCAGCTCACTATTCACGACATAGAGGCTGTATGAACTGACACTACCCATACCGGATAACCTCATTGCTGTAGTATATGGGAGATAAAAGCAATTGTCCGAAGACCACTGCGATGAATCGGAAATCTGTGTCAGAATTCCAGCTATAATGAATTCCTCACCATTTAAACGAACGGAATCTCCTATCTTGGCATTTCCTTCAAAAAACTTCTGATTAATATAACTGCCAATGATGCATACCTTCTGCCGGACCAGGATATCCGAGTAGGTAATGTTATGTCCCTCCTGTATCTCTTTGTTATATAATTTTATATAGTTCTCATCAATACCCTTTATTGAAGAATACTCTTCTATTTCTCCGTTCTTACTTAAGGTTCCAGAAACAGCCACATTAGGAGCAACGCCTTTTATTGCATCCGAATGCTCCCTGGCATACTTGTACATATCCGATTCTGTAATAATCAAATTGCCGTTTCTTCCCATTAAATTGACATCAATATTATTAATTCCCATATCAGCATAAGAAGAGATGATACTATCATAAAAACTTTGCATGAGACTAACCAGAATAATAACGGAAGCAACTCCAATTATCATTCCAAGCATGGTTAAAAAGGATCTCATACGATTTCCTATAATGTTAGCCCATACTACTTTCAGTGTTTGTCTTAATCTCATTTTTAAACTCCTTTACATCTGTGTCAGATATAACTGTTCCATCTGCTATTTTTATAATCCTTTCTGCCTCTGAGGCAATTGAAGAATCATGGGTAATTAAAATAATCGTATTACCTTCCTTATGTAATTGATGCAGTAAATCTAGAACTTCTCTGCTGGTTTTGGAATCCAAGGCTCCTGTCGGCTCATCCGCCAGGATCAAAGATGGTCTTCCCACCAAAGCTCTGGCAATAGATACTCTTTGCTGCTGACCTCCGGATAATTGCGTCGGAAGATTTAGGTACTTTTTATCCAGTCCCACCTTTTTTAGTACCTCCATAGAACGCTTCTTCCGTTCCCTTTCTCCCACTCTTGCATACATTAACGGTAATCCCACATTATCTAAAATATTCTGTTTCGGCAGAAGATTATATTGCTGAAAAATAAAACCTATCAATTTATTTCTTATCTCGGCCAGGTCATCCCCTTTCAGCTTGCTGACATCTCTGCCTTCCAGAAAATACTGCCCGCTGGTTGGTGTATCCAAAGCACCGATAATATTCATAACAGTAGATTTTCCGCTTCCGGATTTTCCAACAATTGCAACCATTTCACCTTTATATATTGTTATATCAATTTCATTATTTGCAGCAATCTCCGAATCTCCAACATGATAGATTTTACTGACATCTATTAATTCAATTAGTTTTTCTCTTTCCATATTACTATGGCTCCTTCCTGCTTCGAAATTAATATCCATAATAATTTTCAGTCATTTCTACCGTAGTATCAAATGGAACATAAACTACATCGCCTTCTTTTAGTCCTTCCTTTATCTCTACATTGGAGCCATCATTAATCCCTATCTTCACAGTAACCGGAACAAATCCTTCCGGAATAGTTGGATCATCATTTTGAACCACTTCGCTTGATTTTACATAAACTATATTATCCCTTTGCAATGCACTGCTTGGAATAATAAGGACATCATCTGCTTCATCAATAATAATTTTTCCTGTAACATTCATGCCCGGCAGAAGATTACCGAATTTCTCAACTTTAACAATAACAGGATAGTTGGTTACACCATTATTGGTATCTCCTTTTAAGCTGATTCTATCAATTACACCAACAAAGGTATCCTCCGGAAAGGATTCTGTTGTTATACTAACCTTTTGACCCTCTTTAATACTGCTGATCTGAAGTTCATCGATGTTCATCTGAAAGGTAAGATAAGACATATCATAAACAATAGCCATAGGTCCTGACTGCGTATCAGAAGTCGGATCAATCGTATCTCCCTGCTTCTTATTCTTTGTGATTATCTGACCTGAAATCGGAGATTCAATCGTATAGCGCTTCATCTGGTCTTTCTGTGTCTCCAGAGAAAGCTCTGCCTCTGTAATTCCTAACTCTGCGCTTTCTATCTGACTATCTAAGTCCTTGGAAGATATAGAAAGAATCTTATCTCCCTTTGTTATCCATTGCCCCTCCTTAACGGATAAGCTTTCTATCTTTCCTTCCGTTTGGGCTACGATTGAAGTTTCTGTCTCTGCTCGAAATGTTCCGATATTATAACCGGAAATATCACCTATAGAAACCTCTGCAGTATCTCCTGCTTTGATACCGCCTATGTTCTTCACACGTATCGTAACTTTTTTTGCAAGGATACCTCCATCCATCGTTTCTTCCATACTGCTAACTTCTGTGACCTCACCTTTAACAACCTCTTGTGTTGCATCCATAATCACCGAGGCCGTCTTGCCAACCCATGATTTCTTTGCTTCATAAGATGGAAACAGCAATTCTATATACATAACATCTTCGTTATAAATATCCGCTATCGTTTTACCTGCCTGCAGCGTATCCCCAACCTTTATATAAAGCTTCTTTATGTAGCCGCTTTCCGCAGCGGTTATCTGAAGTCCATCTTTTTTATCAAGGTAATCCTGATAATTAAGTTCGGCTTTTTCCACACCTATTTCAGCAGATTTAATACTGTTTTCTATTTCACTTGTACTAATTTGGTATAATAATTCTCCTTTTTCTACGGTGTTTCCTTCTTCAAAAGGTGCTTTTAATACTTCTCCCTTCACTAAGGATTTTACTTCATACTGGTTTGCCGGACTAAGTGTTCCTGTACCAGAGATAACCGATTCAACTTTTCCGATGATAGCTGATGAAGTCATAATATCCATGGTCTCCTGTGCCGGGGTTGACCTCTTAAAAAAGCTAAAGCCTGCAATTACGATAACAGCAAGAATTAATACCCTTGTTATTATTTTTCTGACTTTTAATTTATTAAAATTAATCTTTTTCATCAATATTGTTTCCTTTCCTTAATCAGTCACTATAATAACCCGAATTGGCCCCTGTAATTGTTTCATATAACCGTACACATTACGGCTGTCAAAATTAGTAATGTCCTCCAGACTACCTGTATAATACTCTCCATTTTTATAAAAGTACACCAGCACATCATCTGCAATCCGGTAAACCGCTTGACTGGTATTTGCCTGCTTGCCACTGATATATGCAATCCGTACTTGGTTCAGACTTTGCATATCTTTTAACTCATTATCTTCAATTTGGATTGCTTTCGGTCCAAGATTGAAATCCCACTTTACATTATCCATTGCTATTGTTGTTTCCTTCTGTCCCATGTCAAAGGTCATTTGTATGTAATTACTGCCTCCATTTGCACCTGGTAATGTTACCTTCTCAAGAACTGCATACTGATAAAAAGAATCTGTTACATTCGTAACAATTAAATCTGTTATTTCATTTGCACTGTTTAGCTTTGAATAAAGGACATTTCCAGTATTCCAGGATGATTGTGTAAGCTCCGCTGATGTTAATTTCGAATAATTAGCTTCCTTTACTTCAACAATTCTGATATCCTGCGCTAACTTTTTCGTGGTTATGTCCGTTGGGACAGCACCCACGGAAGAGTTCAATATCGTTATCACCGGATTACTGAACTTAAAATTAACCTCGACAACAGCGCTTTTACTAATTGCGATATCACTGCACGGAAATTCCCGGATTGTTCCCTCTGTATCAACCATACGGATTACCCGTTTTACTGTGCTGTTCTGATTCTCATCCTTTACTACCTTGTTATCAATACTTAGTACATACCCGATTATAGTAACCGGCATTTTATCTACCGTTAGGATATCTACTACATTTCCGTTGTAGCCAAATAATAATACAACATTGTCTCCTTCATCAATCCCATTCTCCCGTAATCTTTCACCCCACGCATTTCCAATCATATTGTCAGCATTACCGTCATGTTCTTCAGATGAAGCTAGAGGCATTAATTTTAAATTATATGTTTTTCCTGCAACAACAATTGTTTCAGGAGAGGATATATTTGGGCTTACCGAATCCAGTACACCATATATCTTCTTTCCATATACCCATAGAGTTTTTAATTGATTTGAATAGTAGATTACATCTTCACTTTCAATCTTTGCAGAGGTTACCTTCAATCCATCTTTATAAATCTTACCCTGACTGAGATCAAACGATAATTCCTGCTGCCAGCTGCCCTCAGCTACCATACTGGAAAGTTTTAGTACTTTTGAAACTTTATCATCCCATCCAAGCATAAGAACGACTGATACACCTTTTTGAATTGAATTGCTCTTAAACTTATTTTTCATTTCTTTTGAATCTTCTACCGTATAACTGGTACTCGAAATCGTAAGCTCCTGCGGTTCTCCCTGACTAAGGGTTATATTGTCCAGTGGACCATATACTTTTTTATCAAATGCCCATATTGTTTCTAATTGCTCCGAATAATAAACCACATCACCGCTATGTATTTCTGCTGAAGTTGTCTTCGCATCATTTTTATAGATCGTTCCTTCTTTTAAATCAAAGGATAGCTGTTTCTCCCAGTTACTGTCCGCCAGAGTGGATTTTATCGGCAGTACACAGGATACCTTTTCATCCCTGCCGAGAAGGATAGCCACAATCATTCCCTTCGCAATATCAGCATCCTTAATGATCTTCTTCATGCTTTCCGGTTTCTCAACCGTATAAGTAGATCCCGATACAGTAAATTCCTGCGGTTCACCTTGGTTATATGTTATTTTTTCCAACATTCCATATTCTTTCTCATTGTATACCCATATTCTTTTTGCCTGCTCTGCGTAATAAACTATGCTGTTATCCTCAATATTATCAGAGGTTATTATTTTATCATTACGTACAATAGTGTAGGAAGAAAGCTTATTTTTAAGATTATTCTCCCAGCCTTTTTTCGTCACAACCGGTCCTTTCATTTTCTTATCAAGCAATGACTGGTAGTCGACTTCATTATCGTCATTCAAAGAATATCCAAGAACTGTGCCATAGATTTCTCCTGTTTTTTGCTTTGCATTCAGAAGATTATAAAATAAAGTTTCGCAGTTTTTCTTCGTCAGCTTATCCTCTGCACTTAAGGTAAGATTCTTATCAAGCCCTAGCTCTTTAAATGTATCATATCTGGCATCGGATAATTTGCCTGTAAAATCATTTTTGGTATACCCTAAGATTCCAAGAGTAGCATAGATTGCTTCTTTTAATGTAACTGCTTTCGTCGGTTTAAACATACCTCCAAGGTAGCCACTCATATACCCTTTCGATACAGCAATCTGAATATAAGCACCCTTACTGTTGTTTTTTGGTACATCTTTAAATAATTTAAGTTTATTGCTGCTCTTTACTTCTCCGGCATAGAGCGAAGCCTGAACCAGCATCTGAGCAAATTCTTCTCTTGTTGCATATTTACCGTCTATGATAGCGTTACCCGAACTATCCCTCATGATTCCAGTTAAATCTAAAATCACACTAATATTACTCGTCGTTTCTGCCTTTGCTTCCTTCCTTGATAATCCGAAAATCAGCAAGAGTATAAACAAACTACCTAAAATAAATTTAAAAAAGTACTTCTTTTTATGCACAATAAGCCCTCCTAAATTAATAATTCATTTCATTTTAACAGTCTTTTTTTATTTGGTCATTAAAATACTATTAAAATTTACTATTTCTTCATTTTATTACCATTTTGATACCTTCTCATATAAACGAATATAAAATGATAAAATCTTCAAAAATTTATATTTTTTTATAAGAGATTTCACCATGTTTGCCAAAAACCTTAAGATAGCTATAAAAATGGGGCTTTTGAAAAATCATATCCGGTCTCTGCCTCCTTATCAGATATACCAGACTTGTCGGATAAATTTGTAATTTTCTTCTTGACGTATATCTCTTACCGTGTTATACTGATAAAGTATTTTAAATAAAGATTTGATTTCACATATTTTCGTAAATCATTTTTGATTTGCTGAGATATGTGTTTTTTATTGGAGTATAATAAATTTAAGGAGGTATCTTTCATGAATAAAGGTACTGTAAAATGGTTTAACTCACAAAAGGGGTTTGGTTTTATTTCTGATGAACAGGGCAATGACGTATTCGTGCATTACTCCGGACTTGCTATGGATGGATTTAAATCCATTGATGAAGGTCAGGCTGTAACGTTTGATGTAACAAAAGGTGCGCGTGGAATGCAAGCAGTCAACGTTAACATTGCTTAAGTAACACTATTTAAAAAGATCACTTTTAAAGTGATCTTTTTTATTGTCCAAAATGAGAAAACAAACGATAGATATATTTGAAAAGGCGATCCTATGATGGTGGCAATTTCAAAACGGTTGCCACTAATTTGTCACCAAAAGCAAAAAAATAAGGCATTATCATTTATTGATAATGCCCTACAGGGGATGAGAGAATCGAACTCCCGCTAAAGGTTTTGGAGACCCTTGTCATACCATTTGACCAATCCCCTATTTTTACGATTGTGCATTTGGCACTTTTCTATCTTACAATGAATTGTATCAATTGTCAAGAATATTTCGATGATTAAACTACTTTTTTGATTCCATTTTTTAATTCAACCAGTTTCTTTAATCATTCTATCCTCGATTAAACCTTATCTCTACATCATCAATTTCTTATATTTCAGCCAATATTAGTTCAGCACATGCTACAGCAGAATCTATGCTCTCACTGACACCCACCAGTACTTCTTTTAACTCTTCTTCAATATCCTTTTGGGCTGCTGCTTCTTTTTCAATTTTGTGGGATATCATACTTACATTAGTAGACGCTACTGAAATATTATAGAAAACTTTATAAATCTCTTCCAATACCACTGACATTTTCTGATGTTCAACAGCATTCGGATTTTCAAGCATTGCTTGACAGCTTTCTATAAGCCTGTCTACAAGTACGCTGCCCTCTTTGGATAACCTTAGTACCTCGTCTGAAACATTCATTGAATCAAATGCACTTTTTTCCATAATTAATTGCGACTTATCCCATTGAACCATTTTATCTGCCACGTCCGCCATGCATTCCTGGGCTGTTGCAAGAAGTATTAATCTATCATTAATAGTTTTCTTCATTTGTATCCCCCCCGATTATTGCAAACCCTTTGTAGCCTATCTCTTTAGCATTCCCATTACTTCCTGTATGTTTTTTACTCCGATTAATTTAATTCCTGGTACTTTTATATGTTCTTTATTCGCCTGTGGCAAAATACATACTTCAAATCCCATCTTTGAAGCCTCTGCTACTCTTTGCTCTGCCATATTTACAGCCCTGATTTCACCAGTAAGACCAACCTCACCAAATAAAACTGTCTTATTATCCAACGCAACATTCTTATAGCTGGAAAGTATCGCTGTAATTACGGCCAAATCAAGTGCAGGTTCAGTAATACGCATTCCTCCCGCTACATTAACATAAGCATCATAGTCAGATAATTGAATTCCTGCTCTCTTCTCCAACACAGCCATTAATAAATTAACACGGTTATAATCCGTTCCCGCTGCGGTCCTTCGTGGCATATTGAAATTAGTTCGACATACCAAAGCCTGAAGTTCAATTAGAATAGGTCTCGTTCCTTCTATCGATGCTGCAACGACAGAACCCGGTTCACCTTCCGGTCTTCCTTTTAACATAAATTCAGAAGGATTTTTTACTTCTACAAGTCCGGTGCCCTGCATCTCAAATACACCTATTTCATTGGTAGATCCAAAACGGTTTTTTACTGCACGAAGTACCCTGTAAGCTGCATAATTGTCTCCTTCAAAATATAGCACGGTATCTACCATATGCTCAAGAACCCTAGGGCCTGCAACAACACCTTCCTTTGTTACATGTCCTATGATGAACACTGTGATACCAAAGCCTTTTGCAATCTGCATCAGTGCACTCGTTACTTCTCTTACCTGGCTTACACTTCCCGGAGCTGCACTGATCTCATCCCTTGACATTGTCTGGATGGAATCTATGACAACGATATCCGGATTATATTTATGTATGGTTTCTTCAATCAATTCCAAATTAGTTTCACAAAGGAGCAGAAGTTCGCCGTTAAATACGCCTAGACGTTCTGCTCTCATTTTAATTTGGCTTAGAGATTCTTCACCTGATATATATAGTACTTTTTTCGACTTGCCGACAATCTCCCTGCACATCTGCAGTAGTAGAGTGGATTTACCTATTCCGGGGTCACCGCCGACCAATACAAGGCTTCCTGTAACGATTCCTCCGCCAAGAACACGGTCAAGTTCTTCAATACCGGAGTGAATTCGAAGCTCCGATTCCGTCTTAATATTAGATAATAACTCTGGCTCTCTAGTATTCTTTATGCCGGCCGGTTTTGAACTTTTTTTCAAAACCGGTTCTTCTGCAAATGTATCCCACTCCTTGCAACCCGGACATTGGCCCACCCATTTTGCTGATTCGAAGCCACATAATTTACAGAAAAACACGGTTTTGTTCTTAGCCATATTAAAGTTTAACCACCTTTATAACATCCTTTTCTTCTTCAGCAAGATCCAGACTTAATACAAGCTTTCCACCTAAATTTGTTTTCATTCTTCCCAAATTTAAATCATTCTTAAATATTTCGTATTCTTTCTCAGCTTCCAGTTCTAAGGTTATTTGAGCTGTATCATTGCCATTAACCTCGAAGCATAAATTGTTTCCCTTTGTATCTAAGTGGAACACGGCAGTACCAGGCACCGATTCGTAGACAAACATCCCATTTTTCTCTAGCTTGGTTATTTCATTAAAGGTCTTTACTTTATACAAATCTCCCTGATGCTCGAAATCAGAAACTTTTGATTTTACTTTTAACGTGTAATTCCCAAAGCTAATTGTCCCATCGCTTTCCTTGCGTATTAACTCTTCTATAACTGCCATTGTATAATCCTCCTAATAGTATTTATATATCGAAAAAGTAATATATAATTCTAACGAAATACTTTCTTTCATTATATACGATATATCGAGCAATTTCTACTATTTATATTATTTATTTTTTACCTGGACTACCATTTCATTGTCAAGGTATTCAATCCGAACTGTATCCCCTTCTTTAATTGTGGCTGCTAAAATTGCTTCTGCCAGCTTATCTTCAATATTCGTTTGGATTGCCCTTCTTAGCGGTCTTGCACCATATTTTGCGTCAAATCCTACCTCCGCTATATGAGTAACCACTTCGTCACTTGTCTCCAATGCAATGTTCATCTGTGTTTTGCTTCTCTTAGCAATGGATGCAATCATAATTACAACAATACTATTGATGTCTTCCTTCGTCAGCGAATGGAATACGATAATCTCATCAATTCGGTTAATGAATTCCGGCTTAAATATCTTTTTAACCTCATCCATTACGCCTTCCTTCATACGCTTATAATCTTCTTTCTCGTCAATGACAGAAGCAAAGCCAAGGCGCTTTGGAGCAATAATATTTTGAGCTCCAGCATTTGAGGTCATTATAATGATTGTATTCTTAAAACTTACTTTTCTACCTTGGGCATCGGTAATATGGCCATCGTCCAACACCTGTAGCAGTATATTAAATACATCCGGATGTGCTTTTTCAATCTCATCAAACAATATAACCGAATATGGATTTTGTCTGACTTTCTCGCTTAGCTGACCGCCTTCATCATATCCTACATATCCCGGAGGGGAACCAATCAGCTTACTTACGCTGTGTTTTTCCATATATTCGGACATATCGACGCGTATAATTGAATTTTCACTGCCAAACATCGCTTCTGCTAATGCTTTCGACAACTCTGTCTTACCAACACCAGTAGGTCCCAGGAATAAGAAGGAACCAATTGGACGGTTCGGATCCTTCAGACCCACTCTGCCACGTCGAATTGCTTTCGCTACAGCACCAACCGCCTCCTCCTGACCAACTACTCTTTTATGAAGGATCGTTTCAAGATTCTGCAGACGCTCTGTTTCTTCTTCAGCCAGCTTCTTTACAGGTATTTTTGTCCAGCTCGCTACAATTTCTGCAATTTCATTCTCGCTTACAACTAATTGCTTCTCTAATTTCTGTTTTTCATCCAGGACCTTTTGCTTTTCCAGTTCCTCGCTCATTTCCTCCTGCTGTTTTTTTATCTCACCGGCTCTTTCATAGGCTTCGGCTTTGATCGCCTTTTCCTTTTCATCTTCCAGGCGTTTAATATCGAGTTCTAAATTCTTTATCTCTGGAGATGAAGTATACGTACTTAATCGTACCTTTGATGCTGCTTCATCCATTAAATCAATTGCTTTATCCGGTAGATATCTGTCGTTAATATAACGGCTTGATAATTTTACAGCTGCTTCTAAAGCCCCATCGGTAATGCGAACCTGATGGTGCGCCTCATATTTATCACGTAATCCGAATAGTATTTTAACTGTTTCCTCTTCAGAGGGCTCCTCTACAACCACCGGTTGAAATCTTCTCTCCAGTGCAGCATCCTTCTCAATATACTTGCGGTATTCTTCTCTAGTGGTAGCACCGATAATCTGAAGCTCCCCTCGTGCCAAGGATGGTTTTAGTATATTAGAGGCATCAATGGCGCCTTCTGCTCCACCTGCCCCAATTATCGTATGAATTTCATCGATAAACAGTAGTACATTGCCATCAGCAATTACTTCACTGATTACTTTCTTAATTCTTTCCTCAAACTCACCGCGGTATTTTGACCCTGCTACCATTCCTGATAAATCGAGTGTAACAACTCTCTTTTCTTTGATCGTATCCGGAATGTTTCCTTCTATTATTTTCAAGGCAAGACCTTCCGCAACTGCTGTCTTACCAACGCCTGGCTCACCTACCAGGCAAGGGTTATTCTTGGTTCTACGGCTTAATATTTGAACCACTCTTTGAATTTCACTTTCCCTTCCTATTACAGGGTCTAATTTTCCTTCTCTTGCATATTCCGTTAAATCACGGCTGTATTGATCAAGCGTAGGAGTAGTAGAAGTCTTTCCCTTTGCTTTACCGCCTTTCCCAGCGGAATATTCGGTTTTCGCTGCGCTGACATCAATTCCCGATGCTGTTAAAATATCAATATAAACCTTTTGAACATTTACGCCTAAAGTATTTAAAAGTCGAACTGCAATACAATCCGATTCCTTAATCAGAGCTATAAGGATATGCTCCGTCCCTACTAAAGAGGCCTTTAATTTGGCAGCTTCCTTGTAACTTTGATCAATAATGCGTTTTGATCTTGGAGTAAAGCTTCCTCCATCCATCATTTCCACGCCGTTGTTTGGAGCAATCAATTGATTCACAAGCTCCAACACCTTATCTACTGTTACACCGTTCTCTTCCAATATTTTCGACGCAACACCTTCTACCTCCATCAAGCCGATGAGCAGATGCTCTGTACCAATGTAGTTATGTGACAATCGGTATGCGATATCCTTTGCTAAATTTATAGCATTTTTTGCATTTTCAGTAAATTTATCGTACATTTTATGTCCTCCATTCCAACTGAGAGTACTCTATTGTTCTATCTGTATTATTCCATTTTATGATTTTTTAAACTGCTTTATAGATTATTTATAATGGCAGGTAATTCTTTTCTGATATATTCCGCCCTTGATTGATCTCTGGTTACACTTCCTACATTTTTACCAAGTGTCCATTGAAGGCTGCCGGGTTGTACTCCCATCATTAATTTATGGATGTTGAATTCCCTGTCAAATTCTATAAGTCCGCAATCCGCACCAAATTTTAATTGTGAAAGTAAAGTCATTGCATCATCCGAAGATATCTGTCTTGCATATTTTAGTACTCCATAGGATCGATATACCTGATCCTGTATTTCATCTGCACCGACGGACAACATATATTCTCGTCTTTTTCTCTCTTGCTTTACTACCTGAGATACAATTCTTTTCAGATTCTCTATAATTTCATTTTCTGAAATTCCCATTGTTTTTTGGTTTGATATCTGATAAATATTGCCAAGGCTCTTTGTTCCTTCTCCGTAGATCCCACGGACGGTAACTCCGTATTTACCAACCTCTTCTATCAGCTTCTGTATCATTCTTGCTGAACTGAGTGCCGGCAAAAATACCATACAGGAAGCACGCATCCCTGTTCCGGCATTAGTTGGGCACGCCGTTAGATAACCATATTTTTCATCATAGGCAAAATGCAATTTATGATAAGCTAAATCATCAACATGATCTGCCTCTTGATAAGCCTGCTCTAAATTTAAACCGCCGACAATTGCTTGAATCCTTACATGATCCTCTTCATTAATCATGATGCTGATCGTCTCATCCTCAGAGAGGATCAATCCGGTCGTTTGCTCCTTTTCTGCCAACAATGGGCTAACAATATGGCGTTCCACCATAGCTGTCTTATCAATATCACTTAAGGTGCTTATATTGCAGGTATAAAATTTTCTTTTTTCCTGTTCCGTTAAAGAAGCTGCAACACCCTTTACCTCATTTACCAAGGCTGTTGCCTGTTCCTCTGTGATTTTTGATGAGAACGGATAGTTATCCAGATTCCTTGCAAGCCTTATTCGACTGGAGATCACAACATCACTGTCAGGAACCATCTGTTCGTACCATTTAAGCATTGTTCGTCTCCTCCTTCTTCATCTGTTTTATAAAATCACGAAGCCTTGCTGCTTCCTCAAATTCCTCCTTCTCAATTGCTTCTTGCAGCTTTAGTGAAAGTTTCTCTATCTCGGTAAAATCTTTCATAGTCCGTTCCGAACCGGCAGTTATATAACCTTTTGGACGTTTTCCAGTATGAAATTGTGCACCCTGAATCCCTTTAAAAGTCTTACCTAAATGGCTGCTGAAGCTGTTATAACACTTAGAACAGCCAAATCGGCCTTTTTGAATGAATTCTTCATATGAGGTGCCGCAATTACTACAAACGACTGTTGAATTAGCTTCTCCGGATTGTTTCTTATCTACGACTGTGTAATTATCCAGTAAAGTTGAAAGTAGATCTCCTAGTGTTAAATCGCTGTTAAGTAACGGCTTTTCCATTTGAAAGGATGTATAATCAGTAGCACATTCTTCACAAAGATGTTGTTCCTTCTTAACTCCGTTAATAATCTCCGTGTATAATATCTTTGCATCTCTCTTTTGGCATCTATCACATAACATAGTGATTACCCCCTTTCAAATTCGCCAAATATATCATTTACAATTTCATGCGCCTCCACACAACTGATATTCTTGCAAAACGCCTTTGCCAATACTACTCGTAAGTCCTCTCTCATCTCTTTTATCGCTTGTAATTTGTCGATATCGATTGCAATTACTGCACCTTTTCTCCTGTCGAGTTTTAAATAACCCTCTTGTTTTAAAATAGTATATGCTTTATTAACAGTGTGCATATTGATACCAACATCTTCTGCCAAATCCCTCACCGAAGGTAAATTCTCTCCCACCTGCAATTGTGAGGTAGCAATACCATAGATGATTTGATTCCTTAGCTGGATATAGATTGCTTCATCACTATTAAAATCAATTTGTAAATACATAAGGATCACCTCGTTATAGTACTAGTTATTTGGTATTATTTAAATGCAGTAAAAATAAAAATATACTACTTCCTGGTACTTTATCACCGTTATACTTGTTATACTATTAGTATAACAAGTTGCGGTATTTTGTCAAGTATTATTGCTTTAAGGTAATACCGGAAGTATTATTCTAAATCATCCTTCTTATCCCCTTTTAATTTAATAAATATCCAAATTACAATGGAAATCAATAATATACTCAGCGCACTTAAGGCTGCTATTACAACAGCTGCTTTATTGAGTTTTGAACGATAATCATTTGATTGATTATTAACATTTGAATTGCCGGAACCAGCCACATAACGCTGTAGGGTTTTTTCAATTCGGTCATATTGATAAAATCCTTCTTCTCCTGAGGAATTCGCAGCATAAATCAGAATAAATTCGCTTTCCGTATCATTATTTGGAACAAATGCTGTTATGGAAATGCCGGTTATCGTTACTACGGTTTTATTATAACCCTCGGGTATTACAACCTCATTGCCTGGTTCGATTAATTTATAATTACCACTAAATACGGCATATTTTACACCATTGCTCTGTACTATTTCAAATGAACCCTGAGCTGCTGCAGGTGTTACTGTGACATTGTCCGAACCGGATACATTCTCTGGTGAATATTCACGAAATACATTTATAGTATATTCTATGACATCTCCTGATTCAGCTAATACAGTAATGATAATTTTATTTTCTCCTTCTTTCAGAAAATCATTACCTAAAATTGAAACATTCGCCTTATTATCTTCCGGTATTGCAGTAATGATTAGTTTTTCTGTCTCATTACCAACATTTACACTATATTCCAGAATGTTTTTGTCAAATGTTGGTGTAATATCTGTAGGACTCGTGATTAAGGATTTTAAATTCGCATCAGCTGAAGCTGTTTCTTTCGCATTCACCTTTATTGCCAATTCATCGCTTGAAACCGGCATTTCATTCCCTGACTCGTCATATACCATGAGATCACTGAAGGATAATTTACATTCTCCCACCTTAAGTGTCTTAAATTCTAAAGCATATTTTCTGGAAGTGGTGACCTCAGCAATGTCCATATCCGATATTTTTAGGAACCCATTGCCTCCGGTTATGACTGCTGCTCCACCTTCATATTCTAAAATACTATCATCATAGGTTAAGTTTGCTTCAAAAGCTCCAAACGTAGTCCCAGAATTAATTTTTATATAAGCATGTATCGTATCACCCACTGTAACTTCAGTATTGTCAGAGGTTAAATCTACTTTTGCACTGGCTGCCAGACAAGGTTTTGCCGTAATCAGGCTTCCAGCTATAAGCAGCAATAAGAATACACCCAGATATTTTTTTATTCTATTTATCATATTCCAATCCTCCTGTTTTTGGAGGATTTCTCCTCCTTGGTTTGTAAGGAGGATTTAACCTCCCTGTTTTCGGAGGATTTCTCCTCCTATAGTAATATCCGGCCGACAGGTTGTAAACCCGCGGCCGGTTACTTTAAAGTATAAGCTTTATGCATTAAATTTACTATTTTATCACGGTACGGTAACAGCAAATAATTATTGCTGAGTTTATTCTGATCTTACGATAGTAACTGTATAATTTGCTACATCTCCATTTTCAGCTGTAACAGGTATAATAATCTTATTCGTACCAACCTTGAGTGCTGAAATACCGCAACCACTTAACGTTGCTTTCGTACTAACTGCTTTTGCTACAATATTAACAGATGCAATACTATTGTCAACAATCAGGTCATAATTCATCACTGTCTGACTGAACGTAGGTGTAATCGTTAATTCTTTTCCATCCACCGTGAGTACCTTAAGACTCTTCATCCGATTATTCGGGTTGTACATCTTACTCGGAGTTGCTGCAGCGTTAGCCGGCATATTTTGATAAATCGGTATGGAAAATACAATTGGTGTATCCATCATACTACCGTATGCTGTTATAACTTTCTTACCTTCTGCAAACGGTGCTTCAACATTGGACATATATTGATGGTAATAGGTTGTAGTCGGAGTTACATTAAATTTCTGAAGGTAAATTGTATCCTGTCCGCGGTTGATATAACTTTTACCGATAAAACTGGATCCTCCGACAATGGAACAGTATGGATTTGTCCAAGGTAATAAATACTGTAAATCAGTTGCCAAATTGCCACTGCCATTCTTAGCATATTTAAGACCATTGGCGATTGCACCCCCACCGGCACTGTCACTGGCACCAATATTAAAAAAGTTATAGTAACCTTCGTATCCGGTATAAGTTCCTGATACACTGCCGCTTAATGTCGTGGTCCCGGTTACAACCTCCTGTTTCACACGGGAGGCCAGATGGTAAGGACTTACTCCGGAATAGTGTGCCGCTTTAATAAAAGTTTCCGCGTATGTATAGGTCTTTTTATTTCCATCATCATCCGTAAAGGTATAAGAGGTATTATATAAAGCAGTTCCTTTCAGGATATTTTCTACCCCGGTAATTGTTTGATAAGCACTTTGATATTTTAATAATTCAAACTGGAATATACCACTCGCTGTCAAAAAGTTACGGGGATCCATATAGTATTCCACAGCAGCCTTTGATGCAGTTACCCAATAAGTACCGTCATATACCGTAAAGGTATCCGTTTCCCACTTATATGCCCCGGTATCCAGCGATTTCCATTCGACACCTCTAGTGTTCGGAAGCAGGTTTTTGCCCGCTTTACTTTCAGCAGCAATTACTGTATTCCAGTCCAAACCGGTATTATATGCTTTAAATACCCAGTTCGGATAAATGGCATGCAATTTTCTTAATGCCACCTTATAGCTTTCCGGAAAACCTTCCTGTGTCAGCTGTGTCTCAAAATCTGTACTACTGGCTGGGGTGGGTGTAGGAGTCGATGTAGGAGCCTGTGTTACATTTGCATTTAGGGTAGGGATATAAATATTTTGAGCAATAACATAACCTGTCTTTTGTACTCCATAATACAAAAAATTTATTTTATAAAACGAAGTGCCGCTAACCGTTAACGCCTGAGTCACCGTAACTGATTGTGCTGTCTGTAACAAGATCGGCTGGAAAAAATCGTTAAATAAATAGGTTATTGATGTCTGTATATTATCAAAAACATTTAAGTTAGTGGTATTGCAGACATACCCGGTTGAAGCAGCCGTAATATTATCATATACTACATTGCTTACCTCAAATATTCCCGAGTCAGATAATGTTGGTGTAAATGGAATTACAGTCGGAGTAGGTGCGACAGTAACTGTAGGCTTGGGTGTTAGTGCAACGGTTGGTTTAGGTGTCGCCGTCGGCTTGGGTGTCGGCGCTACGGTTGGTTTTGGCGTTGCCTTGGGTGTTGGTGTTACGGTTGGTTTAGGCGTTGCCGTTGCCTTGGGTGTCAGTGTTACGGTTGGCTTTGGCGTTACCGTTGCCTTGGGTGTTGCAGTAGGAGTTGCAGTTGGCTGCGCTATGGTAGTACGAAAATTAATCTGATTCGCCTCGGCATATCCGGTAAATTTTGCACCATACACTGTAAATGATATTTTAAACCATTTTGTTCCGGATACCGTTGTCTCACCAATGACAGTAACATTCTTACCCTTCTTTAGAGTTACTACCGTACCACCCTTATATTTTAAATAGGCAGCATTACTTCCTGCCTTTGCTTTTATTTTTAATTTAGATGGATATATTTCAGCCTTAACCGAACTACTCAAGGTAAGTTTAATATAGTCACTGGATGCATATCCCTGTATCGTCTTTCCGCTTTGCTTAAAAGAAATACCATACCACCAGATTCCATCTTTCCTTACTTCACTAAGTACGGTTACCGAATTACCCTTAATTAATCTACCCACCTTAGAATAGCTTGTCCCCGGTCCGCTGCGTACATTCAAGGTTGTAGCTGTAACGGATGCCTTTATTGCTACTTTCTTCGTGATTGAAACAGAGCTTCCTGGTTTTGGCGTTGGAGTTGCAGTTGGTTTTGGTGTTACGGTTGGCTTCGGAGTTACGGTTGGTTTTGGAGTTACAGTAGGTGTTGGGCTGTTAGCCGTAACTTTAACATAATCTTTATGTACATAACCTTTTACCGTTTTCCCATTAAATTTCAGTGAGATATAATAAAAATCTCGATCTTCATCCAGGATATTAACGGTTTCTCCTTTGTTCAGATAAACATTGGTACCATTCAGCTGTACCTTATCAGCAGTTGTAGAAGGTTTCATCCTTACATTCAGGGTGGTTGCAGTAACCGTACCTGTCTGTGCTGCCAATACTCGGTTTGTAAATCCGTAGAAGCTATTCGAAATTACGATCGTCATGATTAATAAATATATCAGCCATTTATAATAAAACCGTGTTTTTATAAAAACCCCCATTTGTACACATGACTCCTTTTTATGAAATGAATAAAAGCAATAATTTAGGATCATGTGTAAAACCTTACAAATTTTACATTATCCTACAATTATTGCTTTATTCTACAAAATAACTATGGCACTTCTATGTCAATTCGCGCTTTTATATTATTATATAATAACCGTTACGTAATGCAACTAAGCGGGAACGACTCCGCTTCGAAAACATTTGTTGTAATCACATCATCAGCTTTGGCTGGGGTGTGAACATTAACGCCTGTTAAGCCTCATCAATTGCCTTGCCAATATCATTTCTCATATACTTATTGGCAAAATCAATCCAGCCGGTGGCTTCATATGCTTTTTTTCTTGCTTCCTTTAAATCTTTACCTGTTGCAGTTATTCCAAGAACACGTCCACCGTTCGTTAGAATCTCATTTCCTGATTGCTTTGTTCCGGCATGGAAGACAAAATAATCTTCTTTTCCATCAAATGCTTCTAACCCTTTGATTGCAAAACCTTTTTCATAATGCTCCGGATAACCTTCCGAAGCAAGGACCACACATACTGCCGCATTATCTTCAAATTCCAGCTTAATCGAATTTAACTTTCCGTCAATGCAGGCTTCAAATACATCAACGATATCATTCTTCATTCTAGGTAACACGACCTGCGTCTCCGGATCTCCAAAACGGGCATTATATTCTAAAACCTTGGGGCCATCCTTTGTTAACATCAATCCAACAAACAGAATACCAATAAAATCCCTGCCTTCCGCCTTCATTGCATCCATGGTCGGCTGGTATACCATCTTCCTACAGAATTCATCAACTTCTTTTGTATAGAAGGGGCTAGGTGAAAACGTACCCATACCACCCGTATTTAAGCCCTGATCATTATCCTTAGCCCTTTTGTGATCCTGTGCACTGGTCATAGGAAGTACACGGGTTCCATCGCAGAAAGCAAGTACAGATACCTCACGGCCGGTCATAAATTCTTCTATAACCAGACGATCGCCTGCTGAGCCAAACTGCTTGTCCTCCATGATTTGTTTTACACCGTTTACGGCTTCCTCATAACTATTGCAGATTAATACACCCTTGCCAAGTGCAAGGCCATCCGCCTTCAAAACAATCGGGTATTTACTACTTTTCAGGTATTCAATCGCATCCTTTGAACTTTCAAAGGTCTCATAAGCTGCGGAAGGAATATTATATTTTTTCATCAGATCCTTGGAAAATGCTTTTGAACCTTCGATAATCGCGGCATTCTTCCTTGGTCCAAACACACGCAGTCCCCTCTGTTCAAATACGTCCACAACTCCGCCAACCAACGGATCATCCGGCCCTACTACAGTCAGGTCTATTCTTTCTTTTACTGCAAAGTCGGCAAGTCCTGTAAAATCGCTAACTGCGATATCCACACACTCAGCACACCCCGCAATCCCCGCATTTCCAGGAGCACAATAAAGCTTATCTACTTTCTTACTTTGTGATACCTTTCTTGCAATTGCATGTTCTCTTCCGCCGCCGCCTATAATTAAAACTCTCATCTTTACTACCTCCAAGTGTTTATTCATATTACTTTTCAACCGAAAAAACAGAAAGCCAATTATTATGAAATTAAGCCGTCTGTTTTTCGAATTTCTATTTTTTTATATGAACAAGGTTATTCTCAACCACTACTCTATTCTCCGCAATAAGTTGTACAGCCTCCGGCAGTATTTCCCACTCTGCCTGCTCCATAACTCTTCTCTGTAAAATTTCAGCAGTGTCGCCTTCTTCAATTGCCACGGACTTCTGCAGGATAATCGGACCGGTATCGGTACCCTCATCTACAAAATGTACGGTTGCCCCAGTTATCTTCACCCCGCGTGCAAGAGCTGCCTCATGAACCTTAAGTCCATAGAAACCATCTCCGCAAAAGGACGGAATAAGGGAGGGGTGAATATTTATAATTCGGTTTTTATAATTAACGACGATATTCTCAGGGATAATCATTAAGCAGCCAGCGAGGACAATTAAATCCACCTTATAGCTGTCCACCATTTTTAAAAATGCCTCAGAGAATTTATCAAAAGTCTCATAGTCCTTTTTTGAAATTGTTTCAGCAGCAATTCCATGTAGTTTTGCTCTTTCTATTGCATAGGCATTCTTATTGTTACTGATTACAACCTCTATTTTAACATCAAGCAGCTTATTCTGTTCTATCTGATCGATCAGGGCTTGAAGGTTTGTCCCTCCCCCCGATACCATGACAGCCAGCTTTAACATAAGCTTACTCCCTTCGTACCACTAACAGCTTCTCCTATAATATAAGCTTTCTCACCTGCTTCTTCAATCAGTTTGATCGCTTTGTCTGCATCTTCACTGTTTACACCGATTATCATGCCAAGACCCATATTATAGGTATTATACATAATCTGTTCCGCGATATCTCCATCCTTTGAAAGCATCTTAAAGATCGGAGGAACTTCATAGCTATTTTGTTTTACCATTGCATGAATGCCTTCCGGAAGCATTCTTGGTATATTTTCGTAGAAACCACCGCCAGTAATATGGCTGCAGGCCTTAACCGTTACATTACCCTTCTTTAATCCCTGCAAGGTTTTTACATAGATTTTAGTAGGTGTTAATAGGGTCTCTCCTAAGGTTGAACCTAAGGATTCGTAATACGTATCCAAAGTCTCTCTCTGCATACGGAATACCTTACGTACTAAGGAATATCCATTGCTGTGAATTCCGGAGGACGCAATACCAATCAAGGTATCACCAGCCTTTAAATTAGCTCCGGTAATTAATTGCTTCTGATCTACGATACCTACTGCAAAACCAGCGAGATCATATTCATCCACCGGATAAAATCCCGGCATCTCAGCTGTCTCTCCACCAATTAAAGCTGCATTTGACTGCTTACAGCCTTCCGCAACACCCTTAACGATTGTTGCTATTTTTTCAGGCTCATTCTTACCACATGCAATGTAATCTAGGAAGAATAATGGTTCTCCTCCGGCACACGCGATATCATTTACACACATAGCTACACAGTCAATACCTATTGTATCATGCTTATCCAAAATAAATGCTATTTTAAGTTTTGTTCCTACACCGTCCGTGCCTGATACTAAGGTAGGCTTCTCCATGTTTTTAAAGCTCTCTAAGGAAAATGCTCCTGAAAATCCACCGATATCAGTTAAAACTTCCGAACGCATGGTTCCCTTAATGTGTTCTTTCATCAGGTCAACTGCTTTATATCCGGCTTCAATATCTACTCCTGCCTTTTTATAGTCCATTCGATATACCTCCCAATTTGGATCTGTCTCTATTTATTTTATTTCATTTAAAATGCTTTAACTTTATGCTCACATTTTAGCATACTCCATAAGGTTTGTCGTTATATTTCGACGAATAATTTCTTATGTAATTTATTAGTCAATCTAATATACACCAGGTTATATATAAGTATCAATTATTGTTAAATGATTTTCTTATTATTAACTGCGAAGTTTCAGTTATGGTTCGGTGTTATAAAGCATAATAACGTTTACTTCCATAATTCATTAATATTACGTATAAAATAATATCAATCACAACTGTCAGTAGGACATAACCTAAAGTAGCCAAGACAGCCGAGGGGATAAGGATATTAAAGATAAATTGTATTCCGATATAGCCTATTGCTGAAAATATTGTTATCATGGATGCTGCGCTTTGTTTTATAACAACAACTTCAGAAGTCCATTTGAGATTAGGCAGCAACAGGTTCATAAGCAGTCCATAGAAGGAAATAAAAAATGCACAAGTAATCGTTAACAACAGTAGGATAATCGTCTTCCAAAAGTCCAGCTTCAAAACAACGCCGATTATGATTGTATCAATTACCGCTGGTGAAATAATGGTTAGATTAACCGCTATCTTTGATAAATAAACCGTCTTTGGCGTTACCGGCATTGACTTAATAATCCATATATTCTTACCCTCCAAGGATATTGAGGCCATCGTTGAGCAGGTCATAATGATACAGAAGGATAGATACATTGGAATACCTTTCACAAGAGCATCGGTTGCTTGTGTACTTCCAAATATTTTATCCAGATCAACAAAAATTATTGCAAATGAGCCGATAGTAAGCATTAAAATACCAAACCCCGTATTAATCACATAGAGCGTTGATGAAAAATAACGTTTTAATTCTTTAAAATATAGTGCCTTGAACGGAGAAGAAGTCTTCAACTGCCCTAATTGATAATTCACATGATAGCTTCCGGTCATCATCAGGGTATTCATTTTTTTAAATACTCTTTTAACCAATATCGTATATAGTAAAAATGCCACAAACGAAACCCCAAGGAACTTTAGAAATTCTAATATATCATAATTTACTACTGCATTGGTATACATTCTGGCAAGCGGATAAAGCCGGTTCGTCTGTCTTGTTAAGGCTTTGCTCATATCCACCAGTTCCTTTCCGTTATCTCCAACAAAGAAGGAACTTACAACAATAACAACTAAAAAACCGAGTGAAAACAGTATACTAAAGATATTGCTATGTCTGAATTTTGATGCTGCATATGCAATCAGAGTTCCCAAAAAAGAGGCTATTACAATCGGCAGCAAGGGTATAAAAAACAGAGAAACTATACTTATGATATAGAATAGGATATCCGGTTTTGCAAGTATGCCATAAGCTATCATCATTGGTATCATCACAATAATAACAAACATAAAATTGAGCGCATACAGTATAATCAGACGGCTTGCTGCAATGACACCTGTACTTACCGGCAAGGACATAACCATATCATAATCGCGAAAGCCAAATATCGTTCCCTTAACCTTAAATATCGTCGTCATTAATATAATCATACAAGTAACAGCCATAATCATAGCCGGCAGCAACTCCAGACTTCCATACATCTTCAGTCCGCTTCCAATCATTAAACTATAGAAAAATGATACTCCACTCATAAGTAAAGTAAAAAAGAGTACTCCTGCGTAAAGCATCTTCGGTTTTTTCTTACGGTTATTTCCTATTGACAGCATATCACCCATAACTGCCCATAGCTGTACACTTACCAAGCGCATTACTTTTTTCATAGTAATCTCCATTCTATTCCTCAATCAATTCCATAAATACGTCTTCCAAACTACTGTTACCCCTGACTTCCTCTGTGGTTCCACAGGAGACTAGCTTACCTCCTTTAATGATTGCAATTTTATTGCAGATCTTTTCTGCCACCTCAAGCACATGGGTAGAGAAGAAAATAGCACTTCCCTCCTTACACAATCCCGCCATTATGGTCTTTAAAGTATGCGCAGCCTTCGGGTCAAGTCCAACAAAGGGTTCATCCAGAATAAGGAGCTTTGGCCTATGTATCAGTGCGGAAATGATAGCCAGCTTCTGCTTCATTCCATGCGAATAAGAGGATATGGTATCCCCCAAATTCTGTGTCAGTTCAAATTCATCCGCATACTTTTTAATCAGGGTTTCCCTGTCCATTTTATTAATCTGAAAGATATCCCCGATAAAGTTGAGATACGCAATACCAGTCAAATGTTCATAGAGGTCAGGATTATCCGGGATATACGCCATCTTCTGCTTACAGGCAACTGCATCCTTCTTGATCGAGATTCCATCAATCATAATATCTCCCTCTTCAAAGTCCAATACTCCTGCGACAGAGCGAATTGTAGTCGTTTTTCCTGCCCCGTTATGTCCGATAAAGCCGAAGATATCGCCGCTGTTAACCTCCAAATTCAACTGGTCAACTGCTTTTTTATCACTTTTGTAGCTCTTTGAGAAATTCGTTATTTTTAACATAATTTCCTCCCATCCGTCGCTCTATGGCAACAATTACTGTAATGATTTTCCTTTCACTATAACATCCATGCTGTTCTAACATAAATCCTAAAGAATAGCTACCTCTGCTAATTTTCTTATGGCTCGCATTCTTTTGCGAGCCTATTTACACTAACTTCTATTTCGTATACTATTCACCAAATGCCTCATTCAATATAGTGGTTCCATCAAGGACAAACCTTGCATTTTGTATGATAGGAATGCTGGTTCCATCCTTTTTGTAAACAACTATTTCTTTTATTTCATCATAGGGAAGTGTGATATCGGTATGGCAGTTAAAATAAGCCTTCTCCGGTTCTGTCTTTCTAAGAATCGAGATCTCATTATCCCTTGCAATGATTTCTTTTTGGTCCGGATTATATACTTTAATATCTTCACTCATTTTATAACAGGTATCACCGATTGCAAAATGCGGGCCGGTTTTTTCGGCAATTAATATCGGAAGGCGTGAGGCAATATCAAACTTCTTCGCCATGCTATAAGCTGTGGTATTGGTACCAATTGCAAATTCTCCAAGCGGTAGGTTATCTTGGTTAAAAAACAAGTTATCCTTGATATAGCTCTTATTTCTTTCTTCCTCTGAAAAATTTGCACAGTGATAGGAGATTATCCTGCCATCTTCAAAATTAAGTTCGAGTTCTCTATATTCCAAATCATGAAGGTAGATTTTCGGAATATGAAGGATACCCTTCGTACCCTTTAATACAGGGGTGGTAAATACTTCTCCAACCGGAATATTTACATCCGCTACGCAGTTTTCAAAGATGGTTTCCTTCGAAGCGTCGACAAGAGGGTATAGTTTTACCGTCATATCTGTGTGATTATTGCCAGCACCCAAAATCCGTACATAATCTCCCTGATCCAGTGCATCGATTATTTTCTGCTGGATGTCTTGGTATAATCCGCTGTCAAGTGTATTGACTTTTACAGTCTCTGCAAATATTTTTTCAAAATCCTTTCCAATCTCCGGAACGGGATAGGATATTATCGTGAAAGAAGTTTCCTCAAGCTTGAGATAATTATACTTGATCATATTGTCCTGCTTGTAATAATCCACATACAGTTTCTGTTGACGTTTATCAAGCTTAGCCGCTTCTTTCTTTTCCTCAGGAGCAAAGAGTTCCTCGCCGAATACTTCGATTAATGCCGGACCTGCATAAAGCGATCCCGTATGCTTGTATTCCTCCAACGCATTCTTTAAGCAATCCAGCTTTCGTTCCTTAAAGGCTTTATCCAGAAATAATGCAATGTCATAACGATGGTCATAATCGTATTGTCTATTCGGACTTGTAGCATGATATCCTATTTTTAAATGCTGGCGTTTATTTATTGCAGTATATGCTGCCCGGTAGATGGTAGGTTTCAGACCCATCTCTTTAAAATTTTGTATTGCATAATAAACCATTCTTTCAAATCCGAGCTGATATCGTATATTCACAATTCCCTTTTTACTCAAATCTAATCGGTTCGCCAAAAAACCGAGTCGATAGCCTTCCGTATAGGTATCAGCCATAGCTTTCAGCTGCTCCTCTGGAAGAGTATTTAAAAATTGTGCTGTTTTAATCTCATTTTCCGTAATATATTCACCGAATTGATATAGATATCGAAGATCGGACAAATCTGATTCCAGGATGATGTCCCCTGCAAAGGACAGGCCTGGATCAAGCATTTCTCTTATATTCGCATTCATAAAAACATCGCAGTTATCACTCATGAAATCATAGACAGCTCGTTTTACATCATTATACGTAAAATCGTCCTCTTCTTCAAAGTAATTATAGATTTCGATTAGAAGCTCCAGATAAATAGTCAATTCATATAATCTGCTCTCATATGCATAAATGATGATGCTCCGAAGTTCTGTGGCTAAGAAACAAAGCAGCTTTCCCGATTTTTCACCTAACATTACACACGCATAAGCAGGATTTGCATAACTTGTTTCATAATTGTCTCCTGCAATATCCTCGTACAAGGCCATATTCAGTGCTTCTAATTCTTTCAGCGTTAATTCAGTCAGACGATTTTCCTGTACTACCTCGGCAACATTATTAACTATCCTGACAAAAGCTGCTATTTTATGAAAATATGGGATGTAGCACTCCCTAACCGTATTTTCTTGTTCCATTAGGGTGATACGTTCCATCGCAAGCTCATATCTTTCCCTGATTAATTCGTTCTCTTCCTTATAAAAAAGCTTATACTTCATATAAATAACCATACCTTTCATCAAAGCCTGCAAACTTTGGGCCGCAGGCACAAAGTTATGTGTGAAAAATCTTTGATTTTTCACACTTACGCCCATTTATCAATTAAATACCAAGCAGATAGATAACTATAAATAATAGGGTCATCAACCCATTCAGAATTATCCCAATCACAGGAAATCGGTAAAAGATATCCTTTTTCTTAAATGATTTATAGGCTAACACGAAGCCAAATACAGATAGGAAAAATAAGAGAAGTCCGATGACCCCCAGCAGGAAGCCTCCCTTACCTTTTGCCAGACCGGATATCACACTGATTGTCAAAAAAACCAATATAACAAACACTCCAATAATTACCGAACTAATTCCCATTTTTGTATGTCTTCTACCAGAAAAATGTATCATTTCCTTATTGCGTCTAAACAACATCATTAATTCCCCCCACGAGTTTTGGTACTTTCAAAACTTTTTATATTACTTCTCGGTTTAAAAATCCGTAACAGTAAATTAAAAATCATAAATGATACGTATCCTATAATCCCACCGGTCGTATTCATCATTATATCATCAACATCAAATATACCAACCTTAAGTAATAATTGTACTAATTCGACCGATACACTAAAGAGTAAGCATAAGAAGGTGGTATAAAAAAATTTTCTATATTTTATTTTTAATAATGGAAGCAGAAATCCAAACGGCGCAAATGCCAATATGTTTCCTAAAATATTCACGACAAAACTCTCAAAGCCAAGTAACTCACGATATTTTATAAAACGTTTGATTTCTTTAAAAAATTCGAGGTTATAATGATATTCTTTCATTACATTTTCTCTCCCATAATGCTCACTAAAAAACAAAAAATAGGATAATATAATAATATATAAATAAAACAAAAGCCATCCGGCCTTAGTTAATCTCTTTTTATTCTGTCGCTTCAAGTTTCTTCTCCATATTCTCTTCACTCCGATCGCATATCGCAAGCAAGCTTGCATATGCTCATTACGTTATTATTTAAAAACGCTTCCTTAAACCTTTAAGTATGCATATTTATTATAAAGCAAATGCAAATCCTAGTAAAGCATATATAGGTATAAATGTGAAAAATAACTAAGTGAATCTCACCTTATTAAATCTGCTATTATGCTATGTGAAAAACCCCATTCGTTATTATTTTTTAATTCTGGCTTAAAATTTTAAGTCAGAATTCACTAAAAGCTTAAGTTAAGTGTTACCTGCAGATTTTATAAGCAATTCTTAAGTCATTGTGCACCGAGTTTCAGCTATTATCTTATTCTTGTTAGAATATTTACGGATTAGCTTATTTGCTTTATTAATACATTAGTGGTAAAATATATTTTACAAAATGATTTTTGTTCACTTATTATTCATCTAAATTGCTTATTATCGTTTTATTTGATTTTCACCGTATCCCTGACATTAATTGTTCTATCGCTTTCCCTCAGTTTAATTATTACTTTATTAATATTGGATTTAAAATTAGTCAAATTACATATAATATCCTTAATGTTTATACCTATTTAATTTTATCCATTAACTTGATAATATCTATTAACACCTTGTTAAACATTATTAGCCTTTAAAAGAATTATTACCATCTATTCTTTTTAATTTTCTTGCATAAGTATTTACTACAATTTCTATTTTAAATCATAGAATGGAACTTCGCAGTACAAATACTGGAACGCTGCTTATAAAATCAGCATGTAATGCCTATATGAAACCATTAGTGAAGACCAACTTAAAATTGAAGCTAGAATTAATATAAATTTCGAATCAGGAAAGGATTAGGATAATGCGAATGAAGACATTTGAAGAGCTGTACTATGAGGTTTTGGTTAGAACATTGAAGGAAAAGGATACAAGTTTTTTAGAAAAGTTGGAGCTTTATGATACTCATCAGCTTGATTGCCTGCTTCATCCTGAAAAGCATCCAATTGTATGGCATACCGGTGATTGCAAATGTGAAGATGATCCCAATTGTATAAAAGTATGTCCCTACCATGCAATACATCCCGGTAAAACCGGTGAAATCATAATTGATGAAGATCAGTGTGCTGGATGTTCCATCTGTATTCAGGAGTGCCGAGCTAAAAACCTTACCAGCAGTAAGGACGTAATTCCAGCATTACAGGCAATCCGCTCTCATAAGGGTCTGGTATATGCATTGGTTGCACCCGCTTTCTTAGGTCAGTTCAGCAGTGATGTGACCCCTGGAAAGCTGAGAAGTGCTTTGAAGAAGGTGGGTTTCGACGGAATGATAGAAGTATCATTATTTGCTGATATTCTGACCTTAAAGGAAGCTCTTGAATTTGATAAAAACATTTTAACGGAACAAGATTATCAGTTAACCAGCAGCTGCTGTCCTATGTGGATTGCGATGATTAGAAAAATATATAAGGATTTGATTCCGCATGTTCCGCCAGCCGTATCGCCAATGATTGCAAGTGGGCGAGCTGTTAAGGTATTACATCCGGATGCCCTGACTGTCTTTATCGGGCCTTGCCTGGCAAAGAAGGCGGAAGCCAGAGAAAAGGATATAGCCGATGCTGTTGACTACGTATTAACCTTCCAGGAAGTGCAGGATATCTTTAATGTAATGGAAATCGATCCAGCAGAAATGGAAGAAAGCGAGAAAGACCACTCCTCCCGCGCAGGCAGAATATATGCTCATGCCGGTGGAGTCAGCGAAGCGGTTGAAGCTACTTTAAAACGAATCAATCCAAACCGTAAAATAACTATCCATACACAAAAAGCAGACGGTGTTCCTGCCTGCAAGACGATGATTAATGATTTATTGTCCGGTAATACAACGGCTAACTTCTTTGAGGGAATGGGCTGTGTCGGCGGCTGCGTCGGCGGACCAAGAGTTTTAATACCACATGAAATCGGTCGTATTCATGTGGAAGAATACGGTAATAATGCTCCTTATCAAACACCGATAGATAATCCTTATGTGGTAGAACTACTGCATCGATTAGGCTTGGATACGATTGAAGGTCTGCTTGAGAAAAGCGATATCTTTACACGTAATTTTAGTGAAGCCTCACATACCAGTATCCGAATATCCGGAGAATAAGATAATTATCTGCTCCTTAGAAAAGTTATTAAACGCTTAATAAAATCAGCATTTACGTTATGTGAAGAAACCATAAGTTATGATATTTTCATTCTGGCTTCATATACGCATTACATGCTGATTTTATAAGTAATGTTCTACTCTTTGTGTTGCGAAGTTTCAGATGAATAATAAGGTTGTTGTATTCAGGAATTCTCCCCCAACTACAACAACCTTAATTTATTATTTTAAAAACTGAAGATTCGCAGTACAAAGACTACACCATTGTTTATTAAATGATGAAAATAACTGATTTTAATTATCCGATTAATTTATCACTTTTTAGAATGTGATCCACTAGCCACTCATTTAAAAAGTCTAGTATTTCAACAATTGCGTCCTTCTGATTCTCATCCAGCTTGTCCAAATCATATCCCGAGATTTTCTCGATGAATTCATCATGCATTGCTTTTTGAGAAAATAATTTCCTATAGTTAATGCTAATCATATACTCTTCTTCATGTTTAAAATGAGTAGCTGCATAATCCTTGAGTTCATTCAGGATATCTACAATATAATCATATTTATCCGGTATAAATTCATCCATCAGTGTCGTATAAGCTCTGTCCGCTATTTCGAACAGCTTTGCATGTTCCTGGTCAATACTTTCAATACCGGTGCGAAATTCGTTCTTAAATTCATACATGTCGTTTACCTCCATTCATATTATGGACTTCGTCCATAATCTCTTCACTCCGATCGCATATCGCAAGCAATCTTTAATATGCTCACTTCGTTCTCATCATTAAGTTTTCTTTTGTTATTTAAAATGCCCCCAAAACACCATATGGTATGGAATTTCGAGAGCACTTTCTCCCATATCAATATCAATTTTTATCTAAAGCTTAATATTTTTGCATCGCTTTTTGTGTTTAGTAAGAAGCCGTTGTTCCCAGTATCGTTGACATCGGAACTACGGCATTACCGCTTAAGTCCTTGATACCATTACTAATAATCTCAACTTTTAAATAAGCACCATTCGTCGGCACGGGAACCAGGCTTATATATGCATAATTGCTGTTTATTGTTACTACATTTGTGCAATCTGTTGTAATACCGTATATCGTCTGAGTTACCTTAACAACTAAGGAACCTGTAACTTGTTCACTGAATAATAATTTTATACCGTTTTTTGTAGTTGTATCAAATGTTGTACTAATGTAATATGGTTTCTTATTTTCCTTAAGTTCTATGGTTGTCTGGTAGGAGGTAATCGCTGTATAGCTATTATTATAACCCTTTACTCCTGTGACAGTAATCGGACGACCTACGGTTACTTCGATCGAATTATCTGCAACCGTCAACTTAACAATTGCTCCATCAGAAGAATTGCTTACCAGTTCTGCTTTCAAAATGGTTACGCCTGTAATCGTATAATTGCTTGCTGTCTGTGCTGACACCGTATCCAATTTATTTGCAAAATATAAATCGATTTCATTTAAATCAGTGGTTGATTGTGTAATCATATAAGGTGCAGGAAGTTCGGCTGAGGTTCCTGACGAATTACCTATGGTAATTGTATAACTTAAACTGAAATTTTTAAAGTAGTCTTTTACAAAGCCGGCCTCCAGGGTAAAGGTATAATTACCGATTAGAGACATATTGGAAAGTTTCAGCTTAATTATATTATTGCCATCTGTATGCGACACATTAGTGTAGGTTATGTTAGTTCCCGGTCTGATATCATCCGATGTTGATGTAAATATGGAGCTGAACGTCCCCCCTACCGTAGTTATATTAACACTCTCATTATAAGTTAGGGTGAGAATTCCGGTTGATGCATCAAAAGCATAGGTACAGTAAGGATTTACTTTTTCTGTAGTAAAATCAAGACTATAGGTATACATACTACTCGCTGAGGTGTCTGTTGATATTACATTATAGCTGTTCCAATTGCAGATGGATACTTGCTTTACTCCTGTATACTGAGCTTCTGCATCAGAAATCGTATAATTAACCTTCTTGTTGTTTGCCACGTCTACCACACCATTAATTGTAGTACCTCCGCTGATTTGGATCCATCCACCGGTTTTGATTGCACGGTCAAAGGTTGCTGTGATCGTATTATATGAAGTACGCGTCATGTATAAATATTTTGCCTGAGGTCTCGGTGATGTATCCGTCCGCAAAGTAGCCATCAGATATGCACTGGAAGGAGAATTGCCTGATAAATCTTTAATTCCGGAAATCACTACAGTAAATATCTTACCGTAATCACTGACAACAATATTAGATAGATTAATTGTTACGGATTTTTTATCCGTACTGATAACATAATTGTTGGCATTATTCAATTTACTGATCGTTGTAGCATCCGCTGTAACACCTGTCGTTACCAACGTTGCGCCTGAAACCTTAAAGGTAGAAAAATCAAGAGCCTCGCTAAAGTTAATTGTAGCAATCAAACCGGTATCATCCATAGTAACAGCTGAAATATAAGGTGCTATCGTGTCCGTATAAGTCATTTGCTTATAATACTCGGCTAATGCAATACCGCTTGTTGACATAATACTATTTGTAAAGTTTATTCCATAGATACCATCAAAAGCATTTGCTGAAGTGATGGTTAATGTCTTCATATCAGTGGATAAGCTCGCTGTAAGCGTTCCAGGATCATCTGCCAGAACATTCTTTGTATTCTTGCACATTGACACTGTGATATTAGAGGATAAAGTATTATTTGTATTGATTACCGTACTTTGCTGAACCGGGCTGTCAAAAACTACTGAGATTTGGTTTGAGCTTACAATATCCGCACTTTTTACTCCCGCTGTAGGTGCAACAACTTCAATAATTACGGCAGCATCAATATCACTCAGAGCCGCTGCTTCCTTTGTTGAAGTTTTTACAGCTTTTACTCTTAAAACAACTTTTCCGGCTTTGATACCTGTTATCGTTCCTTTACTGGCATCATCAATTCGTATACAATCCGTATCACCGCTATCGATGTACCAATAGTTTGCATCCGTGGAATTCTCCGGAGCAAGTACAGTTTCAAAATCAACGCTGCTATTAAGTGCCAGCTGATATGCCCCGTTCACTAATGGAGCATTGGAAATGCTGATCTCGGTTGCCGGTATTATAACGGTAACTTTACAGGATAGAGTTTTTGTTTTCTTTGATGGGTAAGTAACATTACACCGAATTGTTGCGGTGCCTTTCTTAACGGAGGTAATCAATCCACTCTTGGTTACTGTTGCAACCGTCTTATTGGATGTGGTCCACTTATATGTACTGCCTTTTACTTTATTTTTAATATTTAAATCATAAGTTTCACCTATTCCGCTTATTTCGACCTTTGTCTGTGTCAAAGCAGGAGTTGCTGCACTTGCCACAGTCACATTCTGATTCCAAAATACAGGTACAAGAAGTGCCACTACCAGAAACAGAGTTAACTTTTTCTTCAAACATATCTTCATTCTGCTTACCTCCTAATTTTCCCCAGCTACTTAATATGTAGCCTTAGCCTCTGTGGATACTGTAACTATTATTGCTATTCCATATACCATATTATAGCAAAATTATTGTCAAAATCTTGTCTAATTACTTAATTATTTATTACAATTACAGTATCACTTACCATAATGTAATCATCCGTTACATAGTCTGAGCCGATATCTGCTATCTGCGTTCTTGTTTTTAACCTAATTCTCACCAATGATACCACTTCCAAATTATTTATCATAAGTACTTCCAATCATCTAACAATCAGTATCTTCTTAAAATTTTTTGGCTTTTATACGAATTGTCCGATGATTTATTAAGAAAGAATTTATATTTTCTTCGTATCGTATATAACCCGTTTGCAGAATACCCTGTCTCTGGAAATAACTTGATTATATACCTTTTCAACCTGATAAGCGAATTCCTGAGTAGAATATTTTTCAACTTTTTTTATCGCATTCTCACCGTAATTCGTCTGTTTGTCTTGAAACAAAATTTGATCCAGTCCATAGTAAAGCTCTTCTTTATTCGTAAAAGCATAACCATTTTTGCCCTGTTCCAGAATATCCTCCAGACATTTATCCTGTCTTGCTACTACCGGAAGTCCGGATGCCATTGCCTCAATATAGGTTAGGCCCTGGGTCTCACTTCGTGAAGCACTGACAAATACATCCCCTAGCTGATAAAACAAACCAATGGTATCCCAAGGCTGAGATCCGGTAAATACAAACCTCTCTTCAATACCCATCTGTTTTACCAGATTTTCAAGTTTCTCAAGTGTTGGTCCGCTTCCGACAATTACAAACCGAACTGCCTCTCTCGTTTTCATATATTCCGGCATTGCTTGAATGATTTCTTCAATATTCTTCTCTTGAGATACTCTGCCGATGTAGATCATAACCTTATCCTGCCCGCTAAGATTATATTTCTGTTTTAGTGAGTTTACATCTTCTTTCGAATAATTTCTATAATCGAATTTACTCAAGTCAATTCCTGTTGGAACTACGGATATGTCCTTATGGACACTATAAGTCATTAGTAAATCCTTGGTCTTCTCAGTCGGAACGATAACCTGCTCAACGGTATTACAGCAAACCTTGGAATAGGTTCTGGCAAATGCCTTGGCTCTGCGGTCAACAATTTCAAAGCGAGTCAGATAATGGGTGTAATCCTCATAAATAGTATGGTAGGTATGGACAATTGGAAGTCTTAATTCCTTCGCCATAATACGTCCAAAAATCCCCAAGGAAAATTCCGTATGCGTATGAATAATATCTAAATTCAATTTCTTTATAATATGTGCCAGTCTAGGCTGATAAAACATACCTACCCGACGCTCTGTAATAAATATAAAAGGCAAACTCGGAACGCGAAATACATTATGCTCATGCTCTGGCTCACCCGGCGTTTTCGTAGTAAAGACATAGACATTATGTCCTCTTTTTTCAAGCTCATTTTTCAACATATAGACAGAGGTTGCAACTCCATTGATTTCGGGATAATAGGTCTCCGAAAATAAACCTATATTCATAATAAACTTCCTGCCTTTCCCTTATTTACGTAATTCTCACAGTTAATTTCATCATAAAATATTTAGGAACAAAAGTAAAGGTAATATTCGTAAATTAATATAAATTTGGACATTCTACCAACTTATTATACATACATATCTAGCAATTCTTTATAATTATGAATACATCCATAATTACACCTTTGGTAGGATGCACACTATAATTACCCAGTTGTCTACGATTTTTTTCAAGGATGTGATACCCAAGCATAACTCCTGATAGATCACAATATTAATTATCTCGATATCATTGTTTTCTATGCAATTTCAATATAATTAACGTAACAAGAGCATTACAAACTTAATCAATATTGTTTGAAATGCTCCTGCTACCAGTAATCAAGCACCTTCTGCAAATTTACATATATCATACTCTCTTATAGTGTTACTAATTTTTGAAGTGCTTCATCAAGCTGTAACCTTGACCATTTATCTGCATTTTCATCAGGATATTGCCTAAAAGTACATTCAATTACCGAAATAAGATCTATATATATTTTATATAGGACAAATCTAATGTTTTCGTCTCTATTAAGCATTTCTCTCCCAATATAGGTATTCATAAAACTTTTATTTTCCCATAGGAAACCACATATTGGTTCAAGTAAAGCATCTCCAAATATGGCACGTTCACAATCTAAAATCCCAGTAATTTCTAAAGTTTTAGGGTTTATAAGAATATTTCCTTCCCATAAATCCTTATGAACAAGTAATGGTTTTTTTACTTGATTTAATACCTCTCTCTGTTTATTGATCATACTATATAATTTATTATTTTCAAATGGAAGTAAAACCCCAGCATCTTGTGCATCATCTAAGAGCTCTTTTATCATACAGAAAAAAGCTTCAAACCAAGTAGTAAATCTCTTATTTTCTTGAGAAATATATCCAAAATACTCCCCTTCTACTCCGTTAATCTTTTTTGTAATTTCCGCCAAATTTGATGATATCATATTATACTGATCCTCTGTAAGTTCTTCACGTACCTTATTAAGTGGTACTCCATATAAAAACTCCATAAATAAAAACTCATTGTCGGTAATTTCTCCACTCCGGTCATAATACAAAACTCTCGGTACCGGAACACCTTTCATTGAATGCATTTTATCTAAAACAAATACCTCAGTTTCCATAAGGTTCTTTTCATATCTCATCACTTTCAGGGCTTTCAAAGGTGAAACCTTAAGAACAGCTTTTTGTCCATCTTTAAAACTTATCATATATGCAGTATTATAAAACCCCCCTGTTAACTCTGTTATCTCTTGAAGTTCTACAGCTTCCCCAAATGCACGCTTTGTCATTTTTATGATTTCTTCATTGAAAATCTTCGCCTTTGTTATACTTACCATTCTATTACCTCCTTGTATAAAATTGTTTCTTTCTATTTTTCTATTGCTTAAAACAATTACATTAACCCCTAACTTACGGGTTTTATCCCGTACCAATTTTTTCAAGTTTATAGAACTTTTACTTTATTTTTTTCCAATTCGGAATTATAATGGAATAATAGCATATAATTATAATTAAAAACGGAAAGGAAGTTGAAGTAAATGAAAAAATTTGGCAAGTTAATATTTGGTACTGTTGCTCTGGCATCGTTGGGAGCAGGTGCCTATTATTTTTATAAGAAGTTCATAAAAAAGGATACCTCTGATGATTTTGATGATTTTGAAGACGATTTCGAGGAATTTGATGCGGAAGATGATGCGGATAATAATTCAAGGGAATATGTATCGATAAAAGTGATTGATGAAGAAGATAACTCCTCCAAAGAAGCTGATAAAGCTTCCGAGAATGAAGCAGATAAAGTTTCCGAGAATGAAGATAACGAAACACTTCCTGAGGATGAACTTTAATTAATTCCGAAAAATAATAAAACAAGATGAATTGACCTACATTTAAATTAAAATTAAATTGTCATAAATTCACTTGTCATGAATAAAGATGAAATTCTTGACTGGTAATTCATTTTCAAAGGCAAAAGGTTCTTGCAATTTTCTCCTTTTTATGAGACTTTGCAAGAACCTTTTTTATTCCTGACAAGTGAATTTTCTAACTTATTCCGCTTATATTTCAGTAGATTCTAATTTAAGGAATATATTTTTGATAAAATTCATTTAAATTCCCAATCAGCAATGTTTCATTCTCTGCACTATAGATATTCTGGTTAACTGTCTCTCCTGAATGATTACTTACTGTTATACTATCACCAATAACAATGGTATAAGACACATCCAATGACTGCGCTGTAGCAACCTCTACTGTATAATTCTTTATAACCGAAGTTATTGTTGTATTGGTATACTGCTGCTGATCCATGATTAAATAGAAATCCTTTATGTCCTCCTGGTCCGTTAATGTAATCTCTGTTTTGTTAATCTCATCGGTAATACTTAAAATCTGCACCTGCTCCGGATCAGATAACAAAATATCCCGAAAGGTTATATAACTTACATCGTCTTCGCCGTCTAAGGTTGCAGTAATTCCTTGTACGGTATTATCGTTGTCAATAGCAGCAGAAGCGTTGACAGAATCCGCATCCTCAGTGGTATCCGAAGCTTCTGTAGACCCTGCATCATTATCTATTCCTGCCAGCATTCCCCTGCTCGCAGAATTCTTGCCAGCCGCATCGGTAACAGCTACATTTGGGGTTTGTGCTATACCTTCTGCTGCAGCAATATCATCTACTGAAGAATCGGCTGCGGTGACCTTCGAAGTCTCTGTTTCCTCTGTCTGTTTTTTCTCTTCTACCCCATCGGTACCAGATGTATCTTGCGACAAAGCATACTCGGAGGCTTGCGATATTTCTGCCTTAGCCTGTGGTACTTCCGATTCTATACCAGCAGTCGTTCCATTGTCCATTTTGTACGATTCGGCTGATTCTGTACCAGAAGTTACTACATCCTTTTGGCTGATGTCCTCTGATAAGGATAATGCTGTATTCTCACTGCTGTCTTTCTTACTATTCATACCACTTATGAAATTCACACCTGCCGTTACAACTAATACAGCCGCTGCAACTCCGACGATACGCCTGATATATCTGCTCCAGGGGATAATTTTCACTATTTCTTTCTCATTACCTTCCTTACTATCCTGTTGTGCTGTCTCCTGCTGTTCTACTTCCTGCTGTTTTATTGCATTAAGCGTTCTATTAATCAAATCCTCAGAAACATGAATTCCATTTAAATCAAAAGAAGTATCCAGATGTGATTTAATGCTTCTGCCATCTATATCAAGCTCCAGTCCGTTTTTTATATCCTCAGGGTTATTAATCTTAGCATTCTTGTTATTTTTATTAAAGCTCATCTGAAATCCTCCCTTCCAGAACTGATTTTAACTTTTGTCTAGCCCTTGAGAGCCTGCTCTTTGCGGTTCCTTCCGCTATGTTCAGCGCGTTAGCCGCTTCGGTAATCGTCATCTCCTGAAAGTAAACACAGAGTACAACGTCCTTATATTTTGCCGGAAGTGAGAGAACCGTTTTCCGTATCAATTCTCTCGTATCCTTCTTTTCTACATCGTCATAGTCAGTTTCACTGACAACCATGTCTTCCTGGTATTCCATCATTGGTACGACACGTTTATTCCAGGCACTTTTTAAATAGTCCTTACAGGTATTAATTGTAATACGAATAATCCATGTCTTAATACTGGAATTTCCTTCAAAGGTAGAAATTTTTTGATTTACCTTAATAAATACATCTTGAAAAATATCCTCAGCTAAGTTAACATCCCTGACATACATATATGCCGTCCTAAGAACATCATTGCCATATTGCCGAATTAGGGTTTCTATATTGTAAGCAGGCAAATTTTCCAAGAGGTCATTTTGATCATCCTTCTGCATCCTGTTCTCCCCCTATACTATACCTTTTATATACCATCCTGTTTTATTACATAACTACAGTATAGTATACATGGACAGACAAATGATGTAAATGACAAAATGAGCATGTATAACATCTTCCCTTGTTATTCATTAGACGCTTTCAAACACAAAACTGTTCCATAAAAAGAGCTGATATTATAAAGTTATTATTCATGACAAGAAAATCAGCTTGTTAATTATCTTGTTTATTATAATCCTTTAAAATATCAGCTTTATAAAAAGTCCGGGTAGGATCGGAAAGTCTTAATTTTTCGATCATACCCGGCTTAATATGAAGTATATTGTAACTTATCAGTACGAATTATTATATATGCTATGTCGATTATCTGGAAAGTCTGATCGATAGGTCATACATATATTGATCAATATCCTTTGTCATAGCCAATCCTTCTTCAATATCGTAATCTACAAATTGACCGTCTCTGTAACCAACAATTCTCTTTGAACTTCCAGCCACCAATAAATCGACAGCCTTTGCACCCATCATGGAAGCATATACACGATCTCTTGTTGTAGGGCTGCCGCCTCTTTGTGCATGACCGATGATTGTCGCTCTTGTTTCCATACCGGTTGCAGCTTCAATTCTCTTTGCCATACCGTTGGAATCGCCAATACCTTCTGCATTTACAATAATGTAATGCTTTTTACCGGTTTTACGTTTTTCAATGATGTTGTTAATAATCTTCTGCTCATCATAATCATAACGCTCAGAAATAAGGATTTCCTCTGCGCCATTCGCAATACCGCACCATAATGCGATATATCCAGCTTTTCTACCCATAACTTCGATAATACTGCATCTTTCATGAGAGGTTGAGGTATCTCTTACTCTATCTATGGTTTCCATAGCAGTATTTAATGCTGTATCAAAACCAATGGTATAATCCGTGCAGGAAATATCCAGGTCAATTGTTCCCGGAATACCTACCGCATTAATTCCTCTTCTTGCTAACACCTGAGCTCCCTTAAAGGATCCGTCTCCACCGATAACTACTAAGCCATCGATTTCATGCTTTCTGCAAATATCAGCAGCTCTGTCCTGTACTTCTGGCTTAAGCATTTCAAGACATCTAGCGGTATATAGAATGGTACCGCCTCTTTGGATAATATCAGATACACTTTTAGAATCCATTTCTATAATGTCTTCCTCTAATAAGCCATTAAATCCTCTTCTGATACCTTTTACTTTAAGTCCTGCTGCTAATGCGGTCCTAACGATTGCTCTTATTGCTGCATTCATTCCAGGCGCATCACCACCACTTGTTAACACACCGATTGTCTTTACATTTCCCATTATAATAACCTCCGCTTAATATAACAACTAAACAATGACTGTATTCTAATCTATTTTACGTAGTTTTTCAATACTCTTTTCAGTAATTCGCACATTTTCTTTTGAATAAATTGTCGTAAGCCGTTGAATCAAGTCTTTATCCGCCTTCACGCTTCTACTTTTTGGAAGTTTCTTCATGCACTTCTCTTCCTCGCAAAAGACGACTACCATGTCAATTCCATCATATTCATCTAATAATGCATATAAGGACTGCTCATCTTTAAGAAATGTCTCCAGGTTTTGATATTTAATCCATACCTCCCGCGGTACCTGCTCAAAGGGTATCAAGTCCTGACAAATGAGTTTCGCCGGCTTTTCTTCCTCTACGGATACCTTGCCCCGAATAAAAATCTTTTGATCTGGTTCAAGCATTGTTTTAAATTTCTCATAATCCTTTGGGAATATTATAACCTCAACAACCCCAAATAAATCCTCTAAGGTGATAAAAGCCATCATACTGTTATTTCTTGTAGTTTTAATCGTCTTTGCAGTTATCATTCCACCAATGATCTCGGAATTTCCATCAATCACCTTAGGTTTATTTGTTTCTTCCTCCAATGCAAAGTCGTTGGAGTTCGCTGTTACATTTTTATTAATCCGATTCTCATATGCCTCCAGTGGATGACCGCTGACATAGATGCCAAGCACCTCTTTCTCAAAAGCTAAGAGTTGTTCCTTGCTGTATTCACTTACCTCCGGTAAATTAGGCTCATACTCCTGTTTTTCCTCTTCACTGGCAAAATCAAATAAGGTCATTTGCCCTGTCAGAGACTTCTTCTTATCCGCTGCTATATTGTCAAGAATTTGAACATAGCTCATCATCAGCTGTCTGCGGTTGGAATGGAGATTACTGAATACACCAGCTTTAACAAAGCTTTCTATCGTTCGCTTATTCACTTCCTTACCGGATAATCTTGTTGCAAAATCCTTAAGGCTTAGAAAGGGTCCATTTTCCTCACGCTCTGCTACTACTGCCTCAATTACCGGTTTTCCAATACCTTTGATTGCAGAAAGAGCGTACCGGATTGCGCCATGAGATACCGTAAATACTGCATCACCCTCATTAATATCCGGGGGCAGAATTTCTATATTCATCTGTCTGCAGGTATAAATATATTCGGATACTTTTCCGGGATTATCGATTACGGAGGTCATTAGAGCTGCCATAAATTCTACCGGATAATAGCATTTTAAATAAGCTGTTTCATAGGAAACGACCGCATAAGCTGCTGCATGGGACTTATTGAAGGCGTACTTCGCAAAATCCATCATTTCATCAAAGATATGGTTTGCTACTACCTCCGGTATACCATTGCCGATACAGCCGACAACCCCTTCTTCTGCGTTACCATAAACAAAGGTTTGACGTTCCTTTATCATAACCGATTCTTTTTTCTTTGACATGGCACGGCGTACAAGATCACTACGGCCAAAACTGTAACCTGCAAGATCACGAACGATCTGCATAACCTGTTCCTGATAAACAATACAGCCATAGGTTGGAGATAAAATTGGTTCTAACTGCGGACATTCATATACAATCTTGTCTGTTTCATTCTTTCCCTTAATGTACTTGGGTATGAAATCCATTGGTCCCGGGCGGTACAGTGCAATTCCTGCAATGATATCCTCCAGGGTACGTGGTTTTAATTCCTTCATAAAGCTCTTCATACCAGCACTTTCCAACTGGAATATGCCTTCTGTTTTGCCTGATGAAACCAGATCATATACTTTTCCATCATTATAATCTATCTTTTTAATATCAAACTTATTCAATGCATCTTTTCTTTTATTCACCAACGCTTCTGCATTCTGAATAACGGTAAGGGTCCGAAGTCCAAGAAAGTCCATTTTCAGAAGCCCTAATTCCTCAAGCGTTGTCATTGTAAACTGAGTTGTGATTGATTCATCGGAGGATCGAGATAGTGGGACATATTCATCGATACTTGTCTTACCAATTACAACCCCGGCAGCATGCATCGAAGTATGCCTTGGCAGACCCTCCAGTCTTTTGGACATATCAATCAGATACTTAACCTCCGAATTGCTTTCATACAGCTGGTTTAGTTCTTTGTTAGCCAGCATTGCCTTTTCTATTGTTATTCCAGGCTCAGTCGGTATCATTTTCGCTATCGTATCCACCTGTGCGTAGGATAAATCAAGAGCCCTTCCAACATCACGGATTACTCCCCTTGCTGCCATCGTTCCGAAGGTAACAATCTGAACCACCTTATCTTTACCGTATTTTAAGGCAACATAATCAATAACCTCCTGCCTTCTCTCGAAACAGAAGTCGATATCAATATCGGGCATTGTCAGACGTTGTGGGTTTAAAAATCGTTCAAATAACAGATTATATTTAATCGGATCAATATCGGTGATTCCAAGGGAATAAGAAACGATAGAGCCTGCAGCACTTCCTCTTCCCGGTCCAACTATAATGTTATTATCTCTTGCATACTTAATAAAATCCCAAACGATTAAAAAATAATCAACAAATCCCATACTTCGAATCGTATCAAGCTCATAATCCAGCCGCTCCCACAAATCCTTATCGATTGGATGATATCGCTCTTGCAAGCCATCCCTGCATAATTTATTCAGATATTCAAACGCTGTAAACTGCACCGGTACCGGATATAACGGTAATTTATACTCACCAAAGGTGATCGTTACATTACAACGCTGTGCTATTTCATATGTATTTTCTAAGGCTTCCTTTGCATAAGGAAAAACAGTAAGCATCTCTTCGGGTGATTTTAGAAAATACTGCCCACCCTCATAACGCATTCGGTTCTCATCGGCTACCTTTTTCTGAGTCTGAATACAGAGAAGGATATCATGTGGATCTACATCCTCAGCAAAAGTATAATGAACATCATTCGTCGCAACCAGCTTAATTCCGGTTTCACTCGCAAGTCTTAATATCCCCTGATTTGCAGTCTTCTGTTCCTGCATGCCATGATCCTGGAGTTCCAGGAAAAAATGTCCCTCACCGTAAATACTTTGAAGCTTTATCGCTGCATTCTTCGCTTCTGCATAAAAGCCTTTTAACAGATTACCTGCAACCTCTCCTGCAAGACACGCACTTAGTGCTGTGATACCCTCGCTGTACTTCGTAAGGACCTCATAATCAACCCTTGGTTTATAATAAAAGCCTTCGAGAAAACCTTTAGAAACGATCTTCATCAAATTCTGATATCCAGTATTACTCTCAGCCAATAGGACAAGGTGGTGATAACGCCCATCCGATGTACCAATTTCCCGGTCAAATCTAGAATTTGGAGCGACATAAACCTCGCAGCCTATTATTGGCTTAATTCCTTCTGCTAAGCAGGCTTTATAAAAATCGATTACTCCATACATAACGCCGTGGTCAGTAATCGCAAGACTATCCATGCCCAGCTCCTTGGCACGGTGAACCAATTCCTTAATCTTACTTGACCCGTCCAACAGACTATATTCCGTATGCACATGCAAATGTGTAAAATTCATGCTGCTCCTCCTTCCCTTAATCTTTTTAAATTATGTATACTATAGGTGCTTAACACAAGATAATTTATTTTTCTGATTTAAATTCATATAAATTTATAATATGACACCATAAAACGCTTGTCAATAAAAAGGACTATCGAATCATTTCTATCTATTCATAAAAAATTTGAACATAAAAAAATACCTGCCATCAATAGTACAATGAATAATAAATAACTGGCTATTAGGCTGAGGATATATCTTCAAGAGCTCCTATTCACAAACGCAGGTGTAGTGGTGCTACGCCGGGGCTTGGTGACTGGTGTTATCGGAGATTTAGACCAGCATAATGGCTCGTTAATTTATATTCGTTGTACTAGCAGGTGGGTTACTAAAAAGGGGATTTTGAGCAGTTGAAGCTTCCTGTTGTTTCATAATGTAATAACTCATATAGAGAAAAGTTAATATTGTGTTCGATTGTCATTATATGAATGATATGATAATATTTTCAATAGGAGTAATCGAGTACAGGGTGTGTTAGCCTCCCGGAAGGGAGGTGGTGACGATGCAAACTACATATGAGACATTATCTTTAATGTTAACATTTGGACTTTTGCTAATTGCACTGCAAAGCCATTCTTGAATGGCTTTACCTATATTAGATAATAGGAATAATAAGCGAAAAAAATAAACCGCCCCGTTCTTAGCCGAATCCTGGCGGTTTATTAACCAACATGGAGGCTAACCACTTTGTTGGCGGTTGCTCCTTTTCATATATTTAGTATAGCATTAAGAAAGTGAAATGTAAACAAACGTTTTATATTTCTTACAATCGAATTATTTTTCTCCTTCTAGGAACGGTTACTGACATAAGGCTTAGGTATTTCCTTGCGGAATTATTAAATACTATAGGAAATTTTGTTAATTTATATTAATTTTTCTGTAAAATATACATGGCAACAGATCTTATAAATTTGGCCCATGGACTACCTGAGGATTTAAAAATTTCGTATGGATCCGAAAGAAAAGACACAGCCACTGGCTGTGTCCTACTGTTTTAATTATTTACTATTTTAATTATTTACTGTTTCAATTACTTACTACTTAAGTATTTCTCAATATTCTCTATTGCAGTTTTTTCATCAGGTCCATCAGCAATTACGATAACTTTTTCTCCTGTTGAAATACCCATGCTCATCATACCCATAATACTTTTTGCATTGACACGTTTTTCATTGCTAGCTACATAAATGCTGCATTCATACTGACTTGCTACCTGAACAAGTAATGCAACCGGTCTGGCTTCCAAACCATTAGGGATATTAATCGTTATTTCTTTCGTTATCATGACAATTTTCCTCCTTATTTTCCCGCAATTGATCTGCTATAAAGCTTAGCTTACGTAATCTATGGTTAACACCGGATTTCCCGATTGGCGGTAATAACATTGCACCAAGTTCCTTTAAGGATGCTTCCGGAAATTCTATCCGTATTATTGCAATATCCTCAAGTCCATCAGCCAAATCACCTAACCCTACATTATCTCTAATATAAATGATATCATCAATTTGCTTTGATGCAGCTGCTACCGTTTTACTAATATTGGCAGCCTCACAATTCACCTGACGGTTTATGGAATTACGCATTTCTTTAAGAATTCTAACATTCTCCAAATCCATCAAAGCAACATGAGCTTCCATAACATTTAAAAGATCAACTATCTGAGAGCCTTCTTTAATATATACTACATAATTTTTTTTACGCATTATTATCTTGGCATCAACTGAAAAAGTTTGAATCATTTCCCTTAACTGCTCAGCCTTAGTCATATTTGAAAATACAATTTCCAAGTGATAGGCTTTTTTTGGATTACTCATCGAACCCGAGGATAAAAATGCTCCCCTGATAAATGCTCTTTTACAACAAGCATTCTGAGTAATTACAGGATCCGCTAAACCCAGCTCAACACTTTCTGATTTATCACAAGCAGTGGTAATATCTGTCTTCTCTGTCTTTTCACTGCGAAAGGGCGGTTGAAAAGGCAGCTTTGTTGCCTGAAGTACAAGGTTTATAGATTCCTTATTGCGTATGATAAGAGTATACATACTGCTTTTTTTAGCATTGATATTAGTTTTAACAGAAACATCAATATTTATATTAAATGTTTTTCGGATTAATGTAAAGTATTTTCTTGCTACTACTAAATTTTCTGTTTGTAATTTTAAATAGTAATTAGAATCAGAACAAACAACTCGTCCTTCATAGGTTAGAATTGCAGCCAATTCTGCAAGCCTGCAATGTCTCGCACTGCTTATTTGAAGAGAAAGTTCCTCCTTGACCTCTTTTGAAAATGACATATTAATAACCATGCCTTTCATAGATGCCTGCTAACTTTGGGCCGCAGGCACAATATTTGCAAAGTGAATTGTAACCAATTCACTTTGTTATGATTCTTTCTCTATATCTCTATGTTCAACCTTTAAACCATATTCCGTAATATTAATTCTCATTGCAAGTTCATTTGTCAATGTAACGGAACGGTGTTTTCCTCCGGTACATCCGATACCAACAACCAATTGATTTTTCCCTTCAGTGATATATTTTGGAATTAGAAACAGTAGCATATCTACCAGTTTATCTAAAAATTCTGTTGCTGCACTTGATTCCATCACATACTGGCTAACTGGTTTATCTTTACCGGTCATATCCTTAAGTTCCGGAATATAATAGGGGTTCGGTAAAAACCTCACGTCAAAGATCAAATCTGCGTCTGTCGGAATGCCATATTTAAAGCCAAAGGATAATATTGTCACATAAAAGTTGCTAAATTTTTCATCATTTAGATAGATTTTATTAATTTGTGATTTCAAATCCCTAATTAAGAGATGGCTTGTATCGATAATAACATCTGCATTTCTTCGAAGATATGCCAACCGTTCCCGCTCCATAGCAATTCCTTTTTCTACACGGCCGCCTCCGGATAACGGATGAATTCTTCTGGTTTCTTTATATCGTTTTACCAATACTTCCGGTGTACAGTCTAGAAACAATATTTCATATGGTACACCAGATTGTTTCATATCCTGCAGAACCGAATCCATTTCCTTCAATGCTTGTCCGCTTCGGATATCTATCCCTAAAGCAACATTGTTCTGGCTTCCCTGCATTATTAAACGGGTGAATTTTTTTACTAATTGTATCGGAAGATTATCTACGCAAAAGTAACCTGCATCTTCCAACATTTTTAGTACCGAGCTTTTACCCGCTCCAGACATTCCTGTGACAATAACAAATCTCATAAAAATCTCCATTCTGCCGAAGCACCGCGAATTAGAGCATCAGCCTGCGGCCCAAAGTTTGCAGGCTTTGATGAAAGGCATGGTTATTTATATGATATAAATCACACTAACCTATACGATGCAGCAAAAAAGCATCTCAAATACCTGGAAGAAGCTTGGAATGAGCACCCTCTGTACTCATTCCAAGGTTCTTCTAATGGCCCGCATGTATTTCGCAGGACTATTCACACTAATCCTACTTAAAAATTGCCTAAGAATTTCACTTCCGGTTCCAGTCTGACACCAAATTTCTCGTCTACAATCCGGCTTACATCCTGGATGACAGCAAGAAAATCCTTTGCCGTTGCGTTATCTATATTAATAACAAAACCACAATGTTTTTCGGACACTGCTGCTCCGCCTACCTGATATCCCCTTAGTCCGGCATCACTAATCAGCTTTCCTGCATAATACCCCTGAGGCCTTTTAAATGTACTTCCAGCACTATATTTATCCAAAGGCTGCTTATCACGTCTTTGGGTATTAAATTCACGCATTTTTTGACGTATCTGCTGCTCATCACCATTTGCCAGCTTTATATCAGCTTCCACAAGAATATAATTCTTCCTTTGCAGAATGCTGCTCCGATAGCCTAGCTCCAGTTCGTCATTATTTAATATTAGTATATTCCCATCTTCATCCATTACTCTAACGGCGGTAACGCATTGCTTCATCTCACCATCATAGGCACCAGCATTCATGGTAATTGCTCCACCTAAAGTTCCCGGTATTCCAGAAGCAAATTCTAAACCGGTTAAGCCAAGTCCAGCCGCTTCATTTGCAAGCTTTGCCAATAAAATTCCTGCCTGTGCCGTAATTGTATTATCGTCTTTTGCCCAAACCGCCCCAAATCGTTCACCAAGCATAATAATAAGTCCCCTGTATCCAAGATCAGAAACCAGAAGATTACTACCGTTTCCTATGATGTAATAAGGCATATTTTCATTCTTACATAAGCTGACTACGGCACACAATTCCGGGATAGTACCGGGTGTAACAAAATAATCTGCCTCACCACCAATATGCAGAGAAGTATGATTCTCCATGCGTTCCTTTGTTATAACCTGTTCCTGCGGTAATGCAAGAATTAGTTTTTGATAAAATTGCTCTTTCAATACTGCCTCCTAAAGCATATAACATTTCCGATTTTTTGGAAAGGTAAATCCTACTTTTAAGCTTATTTATAATGCGAACAATTTATGCAAGAATTAGCTTCGCAGCTCCATAAATTCCGGCATCATTGCCCAAGGTTGCTAATTTGAATTCTTTATTTTTTAAAGCATCCATAACATAATTGTTATAATACTTCTTTGTTGTTTCTGTAATAATTTCACCGGCTTTCGATACGCCACCGCCAATTACAAACACCTCAGGGTCGATAACCTGTGCAATATGAGCCATAGCAACGCCAAGATAATAGCAAGCTTTTTCTACTACTTCCAAAGCAAGCTTGTCTCCTTCCTTTGCACAATCAAATACGTCTTTCGCGCTTAAGTTTTCATAATCACGCATGGAAGAAGGTTCTTCCTTTTCCTCTAATATATGTTTTGCCAGCCTTACAATTCCGGTTGCTGATGCATATTGTTCCAGACAACCACATTTGCCGCAGCCACAGGTGCTTGTTTCCTTATCGTTTACGAAAATATGACCAATTTCACCGGCTGCACCGTTACTTCCCGCAAGAACTGTACCATTTAATATAATACCGCCGCCGACACCGGTCCCCAGAGTGGCAAGCGCTACACTACGATAGCCTTTTCCTCCACCCATCCACATCTCACCAAGTGCTGCAACATTAGCATCATTGCCGGCCTTCACCTTAAGTCCTGTCATTTCTTCCATTTCTTCTTCAATGTTAAAATGACCTATGCCTAAATTAACAAGCTCTAATACCTCTCCATTATCCTTAACCGGACCCGGTATTCCTACTCCAACACCAAGGACATCTTCCTTTGATAAATTTGTCTCCTTCATCTTATCTAAGATGAAATTAGCAGCATCCTTAAGAATATCTTTACCGTTTCCTGTTCTTATTGTTGTAAAATTCCAATTATTTAACAGCTTTCCTTCGGTGTCAAATAATCCTACCTTTACTTCGGTTCCTCCGATATCAATTCCAAAACACACCTGCCCCATGTATTTACACTTGCCTTTCCTTTATTCTTATTTATTATCTTTTGGCTCACCTTTTTTCAGGCTGTTTGTAACACGATTATAAAGCTCCTGTGCTGCATTATAGCCCATCTTCTTCTGACGATAATTAACAGCAGCTGACTCACATATAATTGCAAGATTTCTGCCTGGTCGGATTGGGATGGAATGACATACCACCTTATTGCCAAGGAATTCGATATAATCTTCCTCAAGACCAAGGCGGTCATATTGTTTATCCTTGTTCCACTCTTCCAACTTAATTACCAAATCAATTGCCTGTGTATTCTTTACACTTTCAACACCAAATAAGGTTTTTACATCTACAATACCGATACCCCTTAACTCGATGAAATGTCTTGTAATATCCGGTGAGGTACCAATTAAGGTATCATCACTTACTTTTTTAATTTCAACAACATCATCAGTAACGAGACGATGTCCGCGCTTAATCAGTTCCAAGGCTGCTTCACTTTTACCAATGCCGCTTTCACCCATGATTAAGATGCCTTCACCATATACGTCCACAAGGCCGCCATGAATAGTTATTCTCGGCGCCAGTTCTACATTCAGCCATCGGATCACTTCCGCCATAAAGGATGAGGTTGTCTTTGCTGTTCTTAAAATAGGTACTCCTTTGGCAGTAGCCAGTTCAATAAAGCTCTCGCTAACCTCCAGATTTCTACTAAATACAAGGCAAGGCACATGATAATCCATCAGCTTGGATAATATTTGTACTCTCTGCTCCTTATCCATCCTCTCCATGTAAGCATGTTCCACATGACCGATTACCTGAACACGTTCGGAATCAAAGTGATCAAAGAAGCCCGCTAATTGTAAAGCTGGTCTGTTTACATCAGGCTGGGAGATCTTAATATTCTTAATATAGATGTCCGGAGTACAATTTTCCAAATTCATTTTTTCTATTAATTTTACCAATTCAACTGTATACATACTTACACCCGTGCCTTTCATTATTCTTCTCTATTATGCTACATTCTAACATATTACATCACTTACTGTAAATGCTTAATGCAAGGTCTCTTTATGAAAAAATTCATATACCTCTTCTGCTGCGTGCCTATTCATCGCAGGTACCTTGAGTATTTCCTCCACATCAGCAGCTTGAATTGCTTCTAGGGACTGAAAATATTTCATTAGAGCCCTTCTTCTTGTAGGCCCAATTCCATTAATATCATCCAGAATGGAATGGACTTGATTTTTCTGCCTTAAGTTTCGGTGGTACTCGATTGCAAAACGGTGGGTCTCATCTTGAATTCTCGTGATTAATTTAAACAATTCACCACTCTTATCAATCGGCAGCTCTTCATTGTTATAAAACAGTCCTCTGGTTCTATGATTATCATCCTTAACCATACCACATACGGCAATATTCAGACGAAGCTCTGATAAAACTCTAAGTGCAATTCCTACCTGACCTTTTCCACCATCCATTAGAATCAAATCCGGATATTTCGTAAAGCTTCCCAGCGTCGTATCCAAATTCTTTTCCATACGCTGTTCCAGTTCCTTCTGTCCGTGTGTAAATCTCCTCGTTAGTACTTCGTACATGGAAGCATAATCATCAGGGCCCTGCACCGTTCGTATTTTAAATTTACGATAGTCTGCTTTCTTAGCCTTACCCTTCTCAAAAACTACCATCGAGCCTACTGATTCAAAACCGGCTGTATTGGATATATCAAAGGATTCAATCCGATCTACGATAGGAAGGTCAAGGTACTGCGCCATCTCCTTTAAAGCTCCGGTCGTTCTGGCTTCTTCCCGCTTAATCTTCTCCATGTCCTGATTTAGCACAAGCTCGGCATTCTTTCTTGCCAGCTCCACAAGCTTTTCCTTGTCCCCCTTCTGAGGTACCTTCAGATAGACCTTCTGCCCTCTTTTGGTCGTAAGCCATTCGGTAATCAAGTCTTCTTCCTCGGTTTTAACGCCCAGAAATATTTCCTTAGGAATATAGGGAGTACCTGCGTAGAATTGCTTGATAAAACTAGCCATTACTTCTCCATCTTCTTCATCCTGTACACCGCTTAAGTGAAAATGATCTCTTCCGATTAACTTTCCGCTGCGTATAAAGAAGGTCTGAACCACTGCTTCATCCTTGTCCCTTGCAAAAGCTATAATATCACGATCCACCTGATCCGTATTCGTAATCTTTTGCTTATTTGCTATCTGCTTGACACTGCCAAGTAAATCTCTATACTGCGCTGCTTTTTCAAATTCCAGAGCTTCTGCAGCTGCTGCCATCTTCTCTTCCAGAAGCTTAGCTACTCTGGTATAGTTACCGTTCAAAAACTCAATTACTTCATCGATGTTGGCTCTATATTCCGCTTGTGTGATATACCCTTGACAGGGTGCTCCACATTGCCCCATGTGATGATAAAGACAAGGTCGTTCTTTGCCAATATCCTTGGGTAATACCCGGTAACAAGATCTTATTTTATAGATTTTGCGTAGCAGCTCTAAGGTATCCTTTACTGCTATCCCACTAGTATATGGGCCAAAATACTTTGCTTTGTCCTTCTTCTGTTCCCTGACGATTGAGACCTTAGGAAAAGCCTCATTTGTGGTAACACGGATATACGGATATGTTTTATCATCCTTTAACATCGTATTGTATTTTGGCATATGCTCTTTGATTAAATTACATTCCAAAACCAGAGCCTCCAGCTCTGAATCAGTGATAATATATTCAAAATGGTCGATGTGTTCCACCATCTGCTTAATTTTCTCAGTATGATTACGGCTGCTCTGAAAATATTGCCGCACCCGGTTTTTCAAGATAATAGCCTTACCAACATAGATAATCGTATCCTTACTATCCCGCATGATATATACACCCGGCTTTGCCGGTAACTTTTTTAATTCTTCTTCTATGTTGAACATATATTACTCCTAGCGAAAACATCACCTTTTGATATAAGCATTTTACATCAGCCATAATATTAAGTCAATTTATAGCTTAGGCGATTTTTTTTAGTTAGTGTTCTAGGAACGGTTGCTGACAGAAATCCCGGCCAGAAACCTGTCTTTGTTCTGTTCTACTATGATACTAAGGATACCAGATACTTATATTCCCTTTTTCTATTTTTGCTTTTGCCATGGATAATCCCACCACAAAGGCTACTCCAATAAACAGTTTTCTTGCTGTAGTTTTAAGCATAGGAAAATCATTAACGAACCTTTCAGAAATTAAACTGCCCTACGGGTAGAACATTTAAAATTTATGTTATATAATGGTAATAATTTATACGAATTTCAAAAAATACGAAATCGATTTCAGTATTCATTAATTTAATTACATCTAGAAGCATTATGGAGACCGCATGCGAAAATATTATATTGATAATATCAGAATCCTATGTATCTTGTTATTATTTCCCTTTCATACCAGTATGATATTTAATAACTTTGAAGATCCCACTTTTAATTCCGTTTCTGTTTGGATTAGTAATAATAATTCCACTTCAAAGCTACATAGCTGATATCTTCCATAATAGTTATACAGGAGGATATTTTGATACAAAAAATATAAGAAAACTGTTAAATAATTTTAGTATTCTTCTATCATATAGAATTTAATTTTGCTAAGAATATTAGTAATACCGTATAGCATTCTTGAAACAATTTCATAACAATACGAATTTAAATTGCGGAAATTTTATTAAAACTTTGGAGGTTTACAGATGACAGACAAGATTGCAGATTTACACATTCATTCTTATTATTCGGATGGAACCATGTCACCGAAAGAAATTCTGGAGGCAGCCTTACCTAGAGGTGTTGGACTTTTGACCATAACTGACCATGATACGTTGGATGGAACGCTAGAGTTACAGGAGCTCTGTCTAGGAAAAGAAGTCCATTACATTACCGGCATTGAATTGAGTTCTCTTGACAATGTTAACAATACCCATATTCTTGGATATGGTATTAATCTGCAGGATAAAGAGTTTTGCAGTTTTGTCAAAAGAAATCGGATACTTCTAGATACCGTCAATTCCATGCTTATTGAAAAAATGCAGGCGGATTATGATTGTATCTCTGTATCCGACTATAATGCTTATACTTATGACCGAACAAAAGGTGGATGGAAAGCTCTCCATTATCTGGTCGAAAAGGGACTGACAACGAGTTTACGAGAAGGCTTTGCATTATACCCAAGGTATGGATGCACTTATGACTGTGTAGATTTTCCATCGGTTCAAACAGTATGTCAAAATATCCACAAGGCCGGAGGTAAGGCAGTTCTTGCTCATCCGGGCGTGACTGTGAAAGAAGCCGATATTACCGTTTTTGAAAACGAAGTGCTACGGTTGATATCTTATGGAATTGACGGTATTGAATGCTATTATCCAACACATACGGAGGAAATTACAAAGATCTGTCTTCAGGTTTGCAAGAATCATAACCTGCTTATTACTACAGGCTCAGATTGCCATGGTGAATTTGGAACTGCAGAAGTTGGTGAAATGAACATACCAATTTCTATGTTAAATTTGGCAGGATTATGATCCATAAAGCTCCCTCCTTGTATGAATTACAATTTTGAATTTACTATTACTTGACTTTTTGTTAAATAAATTAATATTAGTTCCTCTTGTGATAAATATGGTATTCTCATAATCACCTTGTAGAATGTTTTTACATTTATTCCCATATCAGATGTATCATTATATAGTTTAATATCATACAAAAAATGATTATCCATCACATTTCTCTGCTACTAAAAATATCAAAGTCAGTAAACCATATTTTACCATTCTTTAAAATAAGTACAATATTAAAATTAGAAGCATGTTCAAATATCTTACTTATGAACAGAACATGAACTTTAAACACAAGTATAATCAAAAAAAGGATTATCCGAAGGAGCCTCAGTTCCTTCAAATAATCCCTCTTCCATTTAATATAGTCCTTAAAATCACTTACATATAACTTCACTTTTACTATTGTAATCCGGAAAATTTATCGTACACATTATCCGGAAATTCAAACTCTTCCTTTGGTGCTTCTAATGGTGCTTCTAATTTTACCAAAGTCTCTTCCTTTGGTTCTACCACAATACCCTTTACTTCATTATATAACTTCATGAACTCTTCACCTGTGATAGTTTCTTTATTAATTAAATACTCGGCGATTTTATCAAGAACCTCACGGTTTCCTTCAAGTAACTGCTCCGCTTTATCATAGCACTCTTTCAGAATCTGCATTACTTCCTTATCAATCTCTCCTGCAGTTTCTTCCCCACAATTCAATACTGATCTGCCATCAAGATATTTGCTTTCTACAGATTCCAAACCCATCAAACCAAATTTATCGGACATACCGTATTGGGTTACCATAGCTCTTGCAAGCGAGGTTGCTTTCTCAATATCATTGGAAGCACCTGTAGTGATAGAATTGAATACTAACTTTTCTGCTGCACGCCCTCCATAAAGTGTTACGATACGGGTCAGGATTTCATCCTTACTCATTAAGTATTTCTCTTCTTCTGGAACCTGCATAACATAACCCAAAGATCCCATTGTTCTTGGAACAATTGTAATCTTTTGCACCGGTTCTGCATTTTTCTCTAAGGCAGTAACCAAAGCGTGGCCAACTTCATGATATGCTACGATACGCTTCTCTTCCTTACCAAGAATACGATCCTTCTTCTCTTTACCAGCGATTACCACTTCAACTGATTCAAACAAATCATCTTGGGTAACAACGGTTCTACCCTTCTTTACAGCTAAAATTGCTGCTTCATTGATCATATTAGCAAGATCCGAACCAACTGCTCCGGAGGTTGCCTTTGCAATTGCCTCCAAATCTATGGAGTCATGCATCAGTACATTCTTAGCATGTACCTTAAGTATTTCTATTCTACCTTTTAAATCAGGTTTATCAACGATAATTCTTCTGTCAAAACGTCCCGGACGAAGTAATGCCTTATCAAGCACTTCCGGTCTATTTGTTGCGCCAAGGATTACTAAGCCCTTGGAAGAATCAAAACCATCCATATTAGAAAGCAGCTGATTCAAGGTTTGTTCTCTCTCGTCATTACCACCGCCGTAATGAGAATCACGACTCTTACCGATAGCATCGATCTCATCGATAAAAATAATACAAGGGGCAGATTGCTGTGCCTGTTTGAATAAATCTCTAACTCTGGAGGCACCTACACCAACAAACATTTCTACGAAATCAGAACCGGACAGTGAGAAGAAGGGTACTTTAGCTTCTCCGGCAACGGCCTTCGCCAATAAGGTTTTACCTGTTCCGGGAGGTCCTACAAGCAATGCACCCTTCGGAAGCTTTGCACCAATGCGGGTATATTTTGCGGGATTATGCAGGAAATCAACAATTTCAGTTACTGATTCCTTTGCTTCCTCTTCACCTGCAACATCCTTAAAGGTTACTCCAGTCGTCTTTTCTACGTATATCTTTGCATTACTTTTACCAACACCCATTACGCCGCCACTGTTTTTTGAGATGGCTTTAAACAAAAACCACATAACGACGTAAATTGCTATCATCGGTAAGAACATGGATAAAATGGAATTCATCCAGTTGGTAGTCTCTGCCTTAGCCCCAAAATCTACACCTGCTTCATGCAGACGGTTAACCAGATCCAAATCATAAAAGTAACCGGTGTAATAGGTTGTCTTAATGGCTTTATCATCCTGACCTACCGGTGTAATTAAAATCTGCTCTCCCTTGACGATAACCGATTCCACTTTTTTCTCATCCAGCATCTGTAAGAATGCATTATACGTAATTTCTTTTTTTGCTCCATCCCTAAGCTCTGTTGATAACATTGAAAATATATACCAGATAACTAAGGACGAACCTAATATTATGATAAGAGCCGTTTTATTTGGCATACCATTTTTATTTTGTTTATTATTATTATCCACGAAATCCTCCTATTCATTAAAACATCTATTTACATAGAACGCAATTGCATTCTGTGATACCGGATACCCGGCTCTATTTACAAAATGTAAGTCTGACCTAGACCTAAGTTCAGATCTCCATTGTATTGCTAATACTTACCGCTTTACTCATTATATCTATAGTCTTACCATAAATCAATAAAATTGTTCTTAAAATTCTGTGTATAAATTATGTAGAGATAATTTTTTACTATAAATCCTCCTTTTATAATACATGCTCCTGATTAATACTCAGTGACTATCTCACATAACATTTTTTATGAAGCGATATCTCAAGTGTATTTAATCAAATATTTTAAAGCTTATGGAATGACTACTGCCATGTCCGGCTATCCTAATCCTACATACAATTTATAATTTATACCCTCCAGTATATTTGCCATACTCACTTACAACAAAAAAGGCTTCATCACCAAATAGACGCTCTACCGTCGTTTTTATTAAGATCGTATAATGGATTAAGATGGTTTTAATTGCGGATTTAAAATGGATTTAAAATGTTTTAGATATTTATTTGTGATAATTGACTTCTTTTATCGGATGTAGTATACTATAGCAGAAATTGTACATCATACCAGCAAGGGAGCCGGAATCTGGTTTAAGGTCCGATATTAGGATCTACCGGCTATTTATATAAACTTTGCCTTAAACCTTCCACTTCGACCAGGTTGATGGCTTTTTTTATTGCTTAAATACAATAATATAAGAGAATTAGACGAACTGCGTAACAAACCAGTTGTCATAACTATAAAGGAGGAGAATGAATGGCTGTTAAATATGTATTTGTAACCGGCGGTGTTGTATCAGGTTTGGGAAAGGGTATCACTGCAGCTTCCCTCGGACGATTGTTAAAAGCACGCGGTTATCATGTAACGATGCAAAAATTTGACCCCTATATCAATATCGATCCGGGTACAATGAATCCTATCCAGCATGGAGAGGTATTTGTAACGGATGATGGTGCAGAGACAGATCTCGATTTAGGACATTATGAAAGATTTATCGATGAAAGCCTTAATAAAATGTCTAATGTTACTACTGGCAAAATCTATTGGTCTGTATTATCCAAAGAAAGACGCGGTGATTTTGGCGGAGGAACAGTACAAGTAATTCCTCACATTACCAATGAAATAAAGAGCCGTTTTTATAGAAATGATCAAAGTAACGATACCCATATTGCCATTATCGAAGTAGGTGGCACCGTTGGTGATATCGAAAGCCAGCCATTCTTAGAAGCAATTCGCCAGTTCCGTCAGGAAATCGGCGAACATAATGTTGCTTTGATTCATGTAACCTTAATGCCTTACCTTAAGGCATCCGGTGAAATGAAGACTAAACCTACTCAGGCCAGTGTAAAAGAACTTCAGGGAATGGGAATTCGTCCTGACATTATCGTTTGTAGAACAGAACTTCCGTTAGAGAACGGCATCAAAGATAAAATCGCTCTCTTTTGTAATGTTCCTAGTAAGAATGTATTGCAGAACCTGGATGTAGAATATTTATATGAAGCTCCGCTTGCACTGGAAAAGGAACATCTTGCTGATGTGACCTTGTCCTGCCTTGATTTACCTTGTCCTACTCCTGACCTTGCAGATTGGGAGGATATGGTACAATCTCTTAAGAATCCGAAAGCGGAAGTTACCGTAGCACTTGTCGGAAAATACACTCAACTTCATGATGCTTATATTAGCGTTGTAGAATCCTTAAAGCATGGTGCAGTTGCTCAGCACGCTTCGATTAACATCAAATGGATTCCTTCTGAAACAGTCACCAAAGAAAATGTTGATGAGCTTCTTCATGATGTATCAGGTATTCTTGTACCAGGTGGTTTTGGTGATCGTGGAATAGAAGGCAAAATAAATGCCATCCAATATGCCAGAGAGAATAAAATCCCATTCCTAGGATTATGTCTTGGCATGCAGTTGGCATTAGTAGAATTTGCTCGTAATGTGATTGGATTTAAGGATGCTCACAGCGTGGAATTAGATCCCTCCACCAATCATCCTATCATCCATCTGATGCCGGAGCAGGATGGCATCGAAGATATTGGCGGTACTTTAAGGCTTGGTACCTACCCCTGTGTACTTGATGAAAACAGTATAGCATACCAGTTATACGGCGAGAAAACAATTCAAGAAAGACATCGCCACCGTTATGAGGTAAATAATTATTATCGTAATGATTTTATCAAAAATAACATGAAACTTTCCGGGCTTTCTCCGGATGGTCGTATAGTAGAAATGATAGAACTGGGAGAACACCCTTGGTTCTTAGCTACTCAGGCGCATCCTGAATTTAAGTCAAGACCGAATAAGCCTCATCCGTTATTCCGCGGTTTTGTCGGTGCCGCTCTTGATTATTCCAGAGAAAGCGGAAGATAGAAATATTAAAAATGATCCAAGAAAAATAGCGATATCTGCCAGGTTAAACACGATATTCTTCAGCTTTTTACATTTACAATTAATACTGAAGTAATCAACAACATAACCACGCAGATAGCGGTCGGATACATTACTGATAGCACCACCCAGAACCAGAGATAAACCCAATTTAATTAATTTGTTGCCCTTCTTAGGTAGCATAATTGCAAAAAGGAGAATTAAAATACCAAGGAATATACAGGAGATGGTCTTGACTATCTCCTTTTTGTTTTCCATAAAATTAAGAAAAGCTCCTTTATTGTAATATTTATTAAGTATTATTTTACCACCCAATAATTCCTTCTTATCACCCAGCTTTAAATTCGTGTCCATATAATTCTTAATCTTATATTCCACAATTACAATCAATACTGCAATCAATACAAAAATCATATTGCCTCCTTCTTAGTTTATTAACTAATTCATTTTTCAATTACTAATTTCAATTGCTAATTTAAATTACTTATTTCAATTACTAAATACCTATCCTTGATTTCTTGCAAAATAGTTTATTTTGTGATAAATTATGACTAATACATCATATTGAGATGACCTGTTTAACTTCAATTACAATATGTAACATACAAAATCCCTAATTTTTATTTTCTTGCTATATATACTTATTATGTTTACTTGCTATTTTTTCTTATTATATATATTTATCATGTTTTCTTGCTATTTTTTCTTATTATATATACTTATTATGTTTTCTTGCTATTTTTTCTTATTATATATATTTATCATGTTTACTTGCAATTTTTTTCTTATTATATATATTTATCATGTTTTCTTGCTATTTTTTTATTATATATACTTATTATGTTTTCTTGCTATTTCTCTTAGTATATATTCTTATTGTATTTTCTTACTATCAATTTTAAAACAAATTACAAAAACAGTAAAGGATAATCTTATGAACGAAGTAAAAATAAAATGTACCTTATGTGACAGTGATAATATTATTGCAATTCCTAATAAAATAAGAAATATAGCCGATGATTCAAGTAAAATGTATGAATGTCTTAATTGCAATACTCATTTTCTTTATCCACAACCCAAGGAGGATCAGCTAGAGGAATATTATGACGGAACATTTCGAGAAGAGGTTCACACGGCCGCTTACTACGATCAAGAAAAATTAAACAGAGTGTTTGAGCGTTTTACTCCAGAAGCAAAAAGCCGTGTTGCACGCATTGAAGGGGAATTATCCTATACGGATGACATCTTGGAAATTGGCTGTTCGATCGGTTATTTTTTAAAAGCAATCGCAGACAAGGTACATCTTACATACGGAACGGAGTGGGATAGCCATGCTCGGACATATATTAATGAAGTTATCCACGATGATCGAATAAAAGCAGAGAAAAATCCGCAGGATTTCTCTCAGAAGTTTGATAAGATATTTATGTTTCATGTATTGGAACATATTGGGGAACCCATTCATTTTCTGAAAGGATTAAAGCCCCTCTTAAAAGAAGGCGGCAAATTATATATTGAAGTACCAAACGTAGATGATATCCTGGTGAAAACCTTTCATTGCGATGCCTTCAAAGATTTTTATTACAAAAAAGCACATCTCTACAATTTCAACGAAACCGGGTTACAATATATTTTTGAGAACAGCGGGTATGAATACAATATCCAATTTATTCAGCGATATGATTTATCAAATCATTTCTTCTGGCTAGCAAACGGAAAACCCGGAGGGGCAGGATTTTATCAATCCATTTTGTCTGACCGGGTAAATGAAGAATATGTTCAATCTTTAATTGCAGCGAAACAGACTGATACGTTATTTGCTACATTGCAGGTTTGTAAATAATTATCAATATACGAGGTGTTGTACGAGACGGCTTTTGCCTATCTCTGATATGCTCCCTTCTAGGTAGACAAGTGAAATAATAAAATCACTTGTTGCTTAGGAGGGAGCATATTTTTATGGCATTTAAACATAAGTATTCCTATAATGAAAAAGAAAAAATTATTATCGAAT
>JAQUYQ010000201.1 GCA_028691795.1 Herbinix sp. | reverse complement strand
GGAGGTTCTGCTTGGCTTACTCCCAAGCAGGCCAGTGGTGATTTTAAGGAAGTGTTTTTGGATTATATCCGAATGTTAATTCATATTGATTTAATCAAATAAAACTCGATGCTGAGTTTTTTAAAAAGTAATCGCAGTATACTTAACAGGATATATACTAATCTTGGCTTTTTAGATAGTATGATAGCAGCAGCATCCTTCCGTGTAATGCTGCCTCTTTATTGTAAGCCGGAATTAGTAAAATCAAGCCGCCCGCATATTGGCGTAACCGATTTATATCATCCTCTGATTGAGGAACCGGTATTAAATTCAATTACAGAAAATAGATCCGTATTGCTGACGGGATCCAATGCCTCAGGAAAATCCACATTTATTAAAACTTTGGCAATCAATGCGATACTTTCTCAAAGCATTTATACTTCCATCAGCAAAAGTTATAGAGGAAGCTTCTTCATGACTTATTCCTCGATGGCATTAAGAGATAATATCTTCAGTAAGGAAAGTTATTATATCGTTGAAATTAAATCATTGAAGCGTATCTTAGACAGGGTAAATAATGAAATACCGACACTTTGTTTTATTGACGAGGTACTTAGGGGAACTAATACACTTGAGAGGATTGCGGCTTCATCGCGTATACTATCCTCATTGGCAAGGAAGAATACGCTTGTCTTTGCTGCAACTCATGATATTGAATTAACCCATATTCTTGAAAATGACTATTCCAATTATCATTTTCAGGAAAAAATTGAAGAAAATAAAATAATATTTGATTATAAATTATACAAAGGGAAAGCTATTTCTAAAAATGCAATTAAGCTGCTTAATATGATGGGTTATCCTAAGGAAATTATTGCTTCAGCGGAAGGTGCTGCAGAAGAGTTTTTAAAGACAGGTGAGTGGAGCAATATAAAGTAAGTTAATTATTATGGAGGAAATTATATGGATGTTACAATATATACCGACGGATCGGCAAGAGGAAACCCGGATGGACCCGGCGGTTACGGAACGATTTTAGTTTATATTGATCCGAAAGGAATAACACATGAAAGAGAATACAGTGCCGGTTTCAAGAAAACTACAAACAATCGAATGGAGCTGATGGCAGCAATTGTTGGTCTTGAATCTTTAACGAAACCATGCAATGTCCGGATTTACTCGGATTCTCAGTATCTTGTGAAAGCCTTCAATGAGCATTGGCTCGATGGTTGGATTAAAAAAGGTTGGAAACGCGGGAAAAATGAACCTGTTAAGAATATTGATCTTTGGAAGAGACTATTAAAGGCTATGGAAACACATAAAGTTACTTATGAATGGGTTAGAGGGCATAACGGACATCCGATGAATGAACGTTGTGATGTTCTAGCAACAACTGCTGCTGATGGTTCTGACTTGGCTGATGATGTACAATCGGAATTAATATAATAAAATGAAATAAGAAGATTAAAATGAAAAAAGGCAGTACAAAATAAAAAAGCAAATTCAAATTAAAATAAAAAAAGCAGATTAAAATAAAATAGAAGATTAAAATGAAAAAAAGCAGATTAAAATAAAAAAGCAGAATATAAAGAAACAGGTGGCTGTTGCGGAATAAATTGATTTTGATTTCTAGCAGCAGCCCCTTTCCAAAACAATCTTTACAGTACATTAACCCATGAAAATGGAGGTGTAGCCGACCATATAATGTACATGAGTATTAGGTATAAATGCATAACTGGTATTTCCATTATAATAATGATAATGTCCACCCTTTACGTAAATAGCAGGACTGGTTGAAATCCTGTAATGGTGAACATGACCGTCACTATAGGTAGTTTCTCCTTCCATAAAGTGTACATGTCCTTCGTGATTTGCATCCGTACTGGTTTTTCCTGAATATTCATGATAATGACCACTGTCATGCGAAGTGCTTCCAGCGTAATTATGGGAGTGTAATTCGTTCATCATATTCATCACCTCATAGTATTCTATGAAAACTTCAATTTCTTGATGCATTGAACTTTTATTTCGGGTTACAGTATTTATAGAATTTGTTTAAGGTTACTGTTCACACCCCTGCTAGAAATTCCGCCTCTGTGATATCGGCAAATGTTTCCGAAAAGGAGTATTTGCATTCGTCGGTACTTAGGATCTGTCTTTTAGATCCTTATGTACCGTTACGTAATGCAACTAAGCGGGAGCGGCTCCGCTTCGGAAACATTTACCGATATCACATCATCAGCTTTGGCAGGGGTGTGAACAGTAGCTATTTAAGCTGTTAAAGTATCAGTATATTTTTAAAACCATTGCAATCGAGTATCTATATGATATAATTGTTATGGTTTTGTTTTATATTAATTACGAAAGAAAGGAATTTCACCATGACTCAATTAACTCCAATGATGCAGCAATATATGCAAATCAAAGAACAATATAAGGATTGTATTTTGTTTTATCGCTTAGGCGATTTTTACGAAATGTTCTTTGAGGATGCCCATACCTGTTCTAAGGAGTTAGAGATCGCTTTAACCGGTAAAAGTGTCGGTCAGGAGGATCGCGCTCCGATGTGTGGCGTTCCCTTCCATGCAGTGGAAGGATACCTTAGCAAATTAGTCAGCCGTGGCTATCGCGTTGCTATCTGTGAACAGGTGGAGGATCCAAAACAAGCGAAAGGTATAGTAAAAAGAGAAGTTATTCGAATTGTAACTCCAGGAACGAATTTAAATACACAGGTACTTGACGAAACAAAGAATAACTATTTAATGGCAATTGTACATACAACCAATGCCTACGGAATTTCCATCGTAGATATTACAACAGGGGATTACTATGTAACAGAGGTTGATACCGAACGTAAGCTGATGGATGAAATATTCAAATGGTCCCCTACGGAAATCATTTGTAATGATACATTTTTTGTGTCTGGAATTAATATTGAGACTTTAAAAAGCAACAGTAATCTTACCTTATCTCCGTTAGAGCCCTGGTATTTTGATGATGAGCTTTGTGTAAGGGCATTGAAGGAGCATTTTAATGTTGCTACGTTAGATGGTCTAGGCTTAAAGGATTACTCCATTGGAGTGATAGCTGCAGGCTGTATCATGCAGTTTCTTCAGGAAACACAGAAGAATTCTCTATCCCATATCACAAAGCTTACACCGTATACCTATGAGAAATATATGCTTCTTGACAGCTCTACGGTCCGTAATCTGGAGCTTACAGAAACGATAAGAGAAAAGCAGAAAAAAGGTTCTCTCTTATGGGTACTTGATAAAACAAAAACTGCGATGGGAGCCAGACTCCTACGAAGCTTTATGGAGCAGCCCCTCATAGATTTTGAGATGATTAATCAGAGACTGGAGGCTGTTAGCCAGCTGAAGGACAATATGATTACAAGAGAGGAAATAAGAGAATATCTGAATCCTATCTATGATCTGGAACGTCTGATGAGTAAAATCAGTTATAAAAGTGCAAATCCTCGTGATTTAATTGCTTTTAGCTCTTCCTTATCCATGCTTCCGCATATCAAGTTCTTATTGCAGAACTTTGATTCCTCCTTGCTTAAGGAGATTTATGGGGAGCTTGATCCGTTGCAGGACATTTTTGATTTAATCGGAAGGTCGATAACAGAGGAGCCGCCCCTTAATGTGAAAGAAGGCGGCATTATCAAGGAAGGCTTTCATGAAGAGGTTGACCGCTTACGAAAGGCGAAGACAAAAGGCAAAGATTGGCTCATGGATTTAGAGACCAAAGAGCGGGAAACCACAGGAATTAAGAATCTTAAGATTCGCTATAACCGTGTATTCGGCTATTATCTTGAGGTTACAAATTCCTATCAGAATCTGGTCCCGGAGAACTGGATCAGAAAGCAGACCTTAGCCAATGCCGAACGTTATACCACTCCGGAACTTAAGGATCTGGAGGATATCATTCTTGGTGCGGAGGATAAGTTATTTTCTTTAGAATATAATTTGTTTAGTGAAATCAGGGATCAGATCTCTATTGAAGTGAAACGAATTCAGCAGACAGCAAAAGCAATAGCTAAAATTGATGTATTTGCTTCACTTGCACTAGTTGCAGAGCAGAACAATTATATAAAACCGAATATAAATACAAACGGTTCCATTCATATTAAAAATGGGAGACATCCGGTTGTCGAGCGCATGATTTCCCACGATATGTTTGTAGCCAACGATACCTTATTAGATAACAAACAAAATCGCGTATCCATCATAACCGGCCCGAATATGGCCGGAAAGTCCACT
>JAQUYQ010000200.1 GCA_028691795.1 Herbinix sp. | reverse complement strand
ATATCATAACTGATGGGTTCTTCACATAACTTAATGCTGATTTTATCAAGCATATCACTAACATTTATCTGCGAAGTTTTAGCTATTTATATATCTGACTGCCTTATATGGCTGTCTGTAATTATATCTTGTTATTCTTATTCCGGTTGACGGGCTGCTGGCACTTATAACTTTGCCGTTACCTATGTAAAGTGCAACATGGTTTATCGTCCCACTTCTTGTATAAAAAATCAAATCACCCTGCTGAAGATTATCTAATGATACTCTCATTCCTCCGGCAGCCTGTGTTCTTGATGTTCTTGGAATGTTAATACCAAAATGGGCAAAAACCGACTGAGTAAATCCTGAACAATCTGCACCGTTTGTTAGGCTGGTGCCGCCCCAAACATAAGGGTTACCCTCAAACTGTATCGCATAGGAAGCTATTTTACTTCCAAGTGAAGATGAACCCACGTTATCGGAAGCTGTATTACTGCTTGACGATGAATTACTTGAAGCTGAATTACCTGAAGATGTGCTACTTGAAGATGAGCTTTTTGAAGATGTATTATTTGTGGAAACTTGACTATTGTTTGACGTGCTGAGTGCCTGATTATCAGCAGCCGCCTCCTCTTCCAATCTTTCCTGCTCTTCCTGTATCGAAACAGCTTCCTCATAAACGGTTTGAACTTTAACATAATCGGAAGAAACATATCCTCTCTCATCCTGGCTAATATAAACTTTTACCCAGCCCTCTAATTCTTTAACAATCTTAAGATCATCACCCTGTGCAACCAACGTAAGTACTTCGGCATCAGTAGAAGCTTTTTCTCTAACCTTCAGTGTCGTTGTAGTTACTTCTGCTACTCTGTTTCCTATTGAATTAGCGAGTTTTTCTGCTTCTTCTCCTGTAATCAGGAACTCTGCTTTTATATATCCTTTTACAGAGCCGGATTTTATCTGATACCAGCCATCTTTGTGTGATATTATTGTTGCTACAGAATTATTATAAAGCTTTCCAAGAATTTCTCCGTTCTCATTGGCTTTACTTCTGATATTCACATAGTTTGTTACCTGTGCAAATGCTAGATTATCATATTCTGTTTCTAGGGGTAAGTATTGTACTATTTCTTTTTCTGCATTATCCGTGTTTTGATAGACCTCATTAAGTACTAGATTAATTCCGGCTATCGGTTCTTCTGATGTTTGTAACATGATATCAGTAGCATTTTCCACTGTTGCCTTCTCCTCAGTTGCCAATGCAAATGCATTATTCCCAGAAAATAGTAACGTACCGATTAGTAAATATGGTGCAAGCTTTTGTATTTTTCTCATGAAACCTCCGTGTGCAACTTAGTTGTTACAAATTTATTAAATTTATTACACACTTATTATACATCGAGATGCTGAGAATTTCATGTAGTATATTATGGTAGTTAAATCCCCTTTAAAATATAATTAACAATATCAAGTGCTTCTTTCGAATATTTTTCTGGTTCACGAAAGTATAAACTCTGACATATTTCTATCGTAAGATAACCTTCATATTTATATTCTGAGAGTTCTTTAAAATAACGTTCTAAAGGAAGATTGCCATCTCCAAATCCAATATGTCCAACTGCATTTCTTCCCTGATCCATCCCTTTATCTAGGCTTTCATTCCATGTCTTTTCCCGAAGAAGTGTATTTCCTAAATGGATATGCTGCATAGAATCACCTAATATCTGCATATTATGTTTCAAGGTATCATCAAAAATTCCCATCTGGACGGTATCAATCATTGCCTGTAAATTCGGATGATTAATTTCTTTTATCATTTTCTTTTGCTGCATTACTGTATTTATAATGTTTGACTCTTCAAACGCCTGTGTTTCAAGTAATAATTGAACTCGATTGTCACGTGCAGTTTCCAAAAGTTCACCAATAGAAGCTCTGCATCTCTCCCATACACTTTCCTGGTCTTCGTTATAATAGCCCGTTCCAGGACATAAGAGCATTCGAGGACATCCCAATGCTCCCGTAATTTGAATTGCTTTCTTTAAATACTGAATACTTCGTTTGCGAAGCAATATATTATCACAACTAATATTAATCGCATATGTATTTTGTTCTGGACAAAAACAAATTGTTTGTAAGCCTTTGGAATCTAGTTTCTTTTTTATTTCTTTAACAAATACAGGATCGCCATCCTCCACACACAGATGTGGCTTTGCTCCCCAAAGTTCTATTTTTTGAATTCCTAAGTTTTCCATGGATTTCAAAAAGGTATCAAAAGAATAACCCACATAATGATAATTACCAATTGCAATCTGTTCTTTTGTTATCATAGCATTCCCTCCTACCGATAAAAAGGACCAATTCTTATAGAATTAGTCCTTTCTATCATCCCTCCAATATCTTTCTATATAAGAAACTATTCCCCCTGAATCTGAATAAAGTATTTTCGCATCTGCGGTCCATCAAACTCTGCAAAATAAATATCTTGAGCAAATCCACATTGAATTACACCATCTTTAATTGGGAATACACAATGATTTCCGCATAACATAGATTTCAAATGACCAGGTGCATTTCCACCGGTAGCACCATAGGTTGGCAAAAAGTGGGAATGTGCATATGGATAATTTGTAGCAATCAGTCTTTCAAGCATTTCCTCAATATCAACATATAAACAATCTAAATTCTCATTAACGGTTATTCCTGAGGTTGTATGAGAAGTAATTACGAATACCACACCATTTTTAATTCCTGATTCAGTTACAAAATCTCTAACTTCCTGAGTGACAGGTAATAACTGAAATTCAGATTGTGTAATAATCTTGTTTTCTTTCATCTTAATCATAGCCTTATTCCCCCAATCCTAAGAATTTTAATGCATTGCCACCCAGTATCTTTTCTTTTGTAGCTGGACGGAAATCGATAGATTCCAGTCCTCTTTTAATTCTAGCTGTTCTAAATCTCGGGTTATTAGAACCAAACATCACCTTATTGTGAATATTATGATCAATCCAAAGTTCACCCAATTGCTTTTTTAATACTTCATTTAAAAAGATTTCTGGTGAATCCATATATAACATAGAAGTATCCGTATATACGTTGGGGTATTTTAATACTAAAGCTGTTGTATCATAAATCCATGGCCATCCAAAGTGTGCTAAACAAAAACGCAACTCCGGATACTTAACTGCAACTTCTTCAAAGTTTAATGGTTTCGAATATTTCATTAGGCAATCAGGTTCCCAGGACATACCTGCATGAAACATAATTGGTTTATTATATTCAATACATTTCTTATAGATTTTATCCATCATTGGATCTGATGGATAAAATGCCTGCTTCGATGGATTTAATTTTAATCCCATTAACTTAAGCTCTTTAAAAGCATAATCTAATACTTCGAGTGCATCTTCCCGATATGGATCAACACTTGCAAAGCCATAGAACAAATCTGGAGCAATATCCATCATTTGACGGACTTCTTCATTTGTTACTACCCACCCTTTCATTTGTGTTGTCAAATCAAGCGGTAATAGTACTAATTTATCAACTCCTGCAAACTCCATTTGTGTTCTTGTTAATTCAACCGGGAATTTTGACATTAAGTCCCATCCCATTGCCTTCTTTCTAAATTCGGTTTCTTTTTGGTCTTCACTGATTGCCTCATAAAAACCTGGATGTACATGCATATCTATAACCATTTTACTTCCACCTTTCGCGTAAATTAAATATTTAACCTTTTACTGCACCTGCTGTTAATCCTTCTACAATGTACTTCTGCATGAAAATAAAGATTAACAAAACTGGTAGTACAACCACACATCCAAAAGCCATTGCCTGTGACCAAGCAATACCGTAACGTCCTACTGTATTATATATTCCGGTTGTAACAGGCCATTTGGTAGCATCTGTTACATAAGTCAAACTATATATCATATCGCTATATCCAAATAAGAAGGAAAATACGAAGGATACTACGACTCCTCCAGAACACATAGGAAGCATAACCCTTACAAAAGATTGCAGCGAGTTACATCCATCAATTCGTGCTGCTTCATCAATCTCTTTGGGAACACCTAAGAAATAGGTTCTCATCATTAAGATACAAAATGGAATTCCCAATGTACAGTTTGCTAAAATTGGTGCTAACATGGTATTGTAAATACCAATTTTCTTAAAGATAATAAAATTTGGAATTAATGTTGAAATCTGTGGTAACATTTGTGATACTAAGAAAGCAAAAATTATTATTTTCTTCCCTTTAATTTGAAATC
>JAQUYQ010000199.1 GCA_028691795.1 Herbinix sp. | reverse complement strand
GCAATGAATTATTAAACCAAATCGAGCATTTTCGTCATTTGGAGTATAATATACAGCAAATCATGGATTTAAAATTTATTCAATACCGATTTGGTAAAGTACCACACGAGTTTTATACAAAGTTTTCCAAATATATTTATGACAATTTAACTACCGTTTTTTATGAATGTGAACGGGACAGGGATTATGTTTGGGGAATTTATTTTGTTCCGGCAAGCGAAGCTGTAAAAATAGATGCCATTTATGCTTCCCTGCATTTTGAGATAATGAAGCTTCCGAATGCATACCAAGGCACTCCCGAAGAATCTTACCTTTCAATCAATGATAAAATTAATCAAATTAATGATAAGTTAGAAATGATCTATGTTGAAATAAAGGATCGATTAAATCTTATTTCAGATCAACTTTTATTAGCACATTATACAGTGACTACATTATCCAAGAATTTTGATGTAAGAAAAATGGCCGCCTGCACCAGAGAAAAAGGGAAAACCGATGTATTTTATATCATCTGCGGTTGGATAACGGAGCAGGATTCGGGTCTTTTATTAAAAGAGGTTGAGACGGATAACCTCGTTTACTGTGTAGTAGACGATGAAGAAGCAGATGAAGATAAAAAGCCCCCTACAAAACTAAAAAATATAAAGCTTTTTAAACCGTTTGAAATGTTTATAAAGATGTACGGTCTTCCCTCCTATAAAGAAATCGATCCTACTTCCTTTGTAGCAATCACCTACTCCCTCATTTTCGGTATCATGTTCGGCGATGTTGGACAAGGGCTATGTCTGGTAACGGGAGGAGCTCTTCTATTCAAGTTTAAGAAAATGAGTCTTGCAGCTATTATATCCTTATCAGGTATCTTCTCTACTGTATTCGGTTTTTTATATGGAAGCGTTTTTGGATTTGAAAACTGGATTACTCCTATCTGGCTCTCGCCGAGGGAAAATGTAATGACCGTATTACTTACAGCCGTTGCCTTTGGTGTATTTTTAATATTAGTGGCTATGGTTATAAACATAATAAACGGTATAAAGGCTAAAGATTGGGGAAGGGTTTTCTTTGACACGAATGGAGTAGCAGGCCTTATATTCTATGCTGCTGTGATTGGTAGTGTTGCATTGGTTTTTTCAGGTCACACTTTACCTGGCGCAGTAATTTTACTAATCTTTTTTGGAGTACCATTATTGCTTATCTTCTTCAAGGAGCCTTTAACCCATATGCTTCAAAAGAAATCGCATATATTTCCTGAAGATAAAGCAATGTTTTTTGTTCAATCTTTCTTTGAACTGTTTGAAGTATTATTAAGTTATTTAACAAACACCATCTCTTTCTTGCGTATCGGAGCTTTTGCATTAAGCCACGCCGGAATGATGTCTGTTGTAATGTTACTGTCCGGAGCTGAAACAGGTCATCCGAATATGATAGCCTTAATTATCGGTAACATTTTTGTAATCGGTATGGAAGGATTAATTGTAGGTATTCAAGTACTGCGTCTGGAATATTATGAGATGTTCAGCCGCTTCTACTCCGGTACCGGAAAAGAATTTAAGCCATATAAAGATAAATAATTAAAGCTTGCAAAGCAAGTATCTAATTATAAAAATTATACAACAAGATGAATTGGCATACCAATTCACTTGTCATATTTTAAAGGAGGAAAATATCATGGCAATTAAAATTTGTATTGTAATCGCTTTATTATTAAGTATTATTATCCCTTTTGGAAGTTTTCTTTACAGCAAAAAAACGAAGGGTGGATTTAAAGCAGCACTAAGTTTTAATGTATTCTTATTTTTTGGAGTTTTGGTTATTGCAAATATAATGATGTTTACCGGAAATGTTTCTGCAACTTCAACAGCCACAGAAGCTGCAACTTCTACAGCCAGCTGGCAATACATTGCTGCTGCTCTTTCCACCGGTATTGGCAGCATCGGTGGTGGTATTGCTGTTGCAGCTTCTGCTTCCGCTGCATTAGGTGCAATTAGTGAAGATTCTTCCATCATGGGTAAATCCTTAATCTTCGTAGCTATGGCAGAAGGTGTTTGTCTTTACGGATTAATCATTTCCTTAATTATTTTAAGTAAATAACTGAAACTTCGCAGCTCATTATTATGATATGCTTAATAAAATCAGCCTTTAAATTATGTCAATAAACCATCAGTTATGATATAGGCATTACATGCTGATTTTATAAGCAATGTTCTAGTTTTTTTACTGCGAAGTTTCATAATATAAGACTCTGAGACTTATACAGGAGGTTATCTTATGCGCATGTATCTTATCAGCGATAATGTTGATACTTATACCGGAATGAAACTTTCTGGCGTAAATGGTGTTGTAGTTCATACCAAACCAGAATTAAAAGATGAATTAGATAAAGTGCTTGCCGATAAGACAATAGGCATTATTCTTATAACAGAAAAATTAAGTAATGAGTTTCCTGAAATCATTAATGATGTAAAACTTAACAAAAGAATTCCATTGATTATTGAGATCCCTGACAGACATGGGACAGGCCGAAGGCCTGATTTTATAACTGCCTACGTAAATGAAGCCATAGGATTGAAATTATGATTCGGGCGCGCCGGAGTGAAGCGAAGTATACATCCTACCGGAGGTATTACTATGGATGTTTTATCCATTGTAATCAATTATAAATACTAGAAAGGTATGATTTATCATGACTCTTGATGAAAAATTAGATCATTTTTATTCTTCTGTAATTGATAGTGCGACCAAGCAAAATATTGAAATTGTTAAAGAATATAAAGGAATATTACAGAAAAATTTTGATGAGCGTAAAGAAGCTGCCATACATAAGGCAGAAACAAATTACCGGATGGCATCTGAAAATATTATTCGTGAAAGAAACCGTAAATTATCAGTGGAATCAATGGATATCAGACGTAAAGTTCTTGAAAAAACCGCCGAGATCTCAGAGCAGATTTTTTGTGAAGTCAGGAGAAAACTTTATGAATATATGAAGACTTCCGAATATGAAGATTTATTATGTTCACAAATTAAAAAAGCCAGTGATTTTGCAAAGGGAGATGCTATTACTATTTATATTAATCCCTCAGATGCTCAGAAAATAATAAAATTAGAAGAAAAAACAGGGATATCCCTTACAGTTAGTGATCGCGATTTTATTGGTGGCAGCCGTGCTGTTATTCCTTCCCGCAGTATTTTGATTGATAATTCATTTTTGACTAAATTGGAAGAAGAAAAGAGTTCCTTTACTCTTTAAGATTAGGAAAGGGAGAAGAACCTAATGAGTTTAATAGGTAAAATATTTGGTATCAATGGGCCGATCGTATATGTTGGTGAAAACCAAGCTTTCAAAATGGGTGAAATGGTTTTAGTAGGTAAGGATAAGCTCGTCGGTGAAGTTATTGGCTTAACCACTGGTAAAACCACGATTCAAGTATATGAAGAAACAACAGGGCTTAAACCGGGTGATGAAGTTTACTCAACTGGTGCTGCTATTTCCGTTACATTGGCACCTGGTATTATCAGCAATATTTTTGATGGTATTGAGCGCCCGCTACAGGAAATTGCCAAAACCTCTGGCGCTTTTATATCCAGAGGTGTCAGTGTTGAATCTTTGAATACTACAAAACTATGGGATGTCCATATAACAGTTAAACCTGGTGATAAGGTTTACGGTGGTACTATTATTGCTGAAGTACCTGAGACCAGGGCTATTCTTCATAAATCTATGATTCCTCCTGATACATCCGGAACCGTAATTAAGGTTGTTCCTGACGGAAAATATACCATTAATGATCCAATTATTACAATTACAGATAAAAAAGGTCAGGAAAAAGTCCTGACCCTAACTCAGAAATGGCCGATCCGTGTTCCAAGACCTACAGCAAAAAGATATCCCTCCGATCGTCCTCTGGTAACCGGGCAAAGAATTCTGGATACTTTATTCCCCATTTCCAAAGGCGGAACTGCTGCTATTCCAGGTGGTTTCGGAACCGGAAAGACTATGACCCAGCATCAGCTTGCAAAATGGTGTGATGCTGACATAATCGTATATATCGGATGTGGTGAGCGTGGTAATGAGATGACTGAGGTATTAGAGGATTTCACAAAACTGGTCGATCCAAAATCAGGTAATCCTTTACTTGATCGCACTACTTTGATTGCAAATACATCAAACATGCCGGTTGCTGCTCGTGAAGCAAGTATTTATACCGGAATTACATTGGCAGAATACTACCGTGATATGGGCTATCATGTTGCAATCATGGCTGATT
>JAQUYQ010000198.1 GCA_028691795.1 Herbinix sp. | reverse complement strand
CCTTCCTTCAAAACCTCAGAAACTCCGGGAACATTTACAAATCGGCCAGTCAACAATCCTCCGGTACAGGACTCTGCTGTAGCCAAAGACAACTTTTTATTATAAAGTTGCTTTACGATGACATCTTCGATTGATTCATTTTCATCAGTAGTATAAATGTTATCACCAAAGCGATGAAATAATTCTTTTACTACCGGTTGAAGAAGTTTGTCAGCTTCCTCTTCATTATCAGCCGCAGCGGTTACCCTAAAATGTACCTCGCCTTCTTTTGCATAAGGAGCAATAGTCGGATTACTCTGACCTTCGATTAAATCTAAAATATCAGTCTCCGCCTTGCTTTCCCCGACTCCACAGATTTTGACCATCTTGGAGATAAATACTTTATTCTGTCTTTTCTTTAGATATGGAAAGATATGATTATTAAACATTGGAACCATTTCTGAAGGAGGACCCGGAAGAAGGATCACTGATTTTCCTTCCGACTCAACAATATAGCCCGGAGCAGTCCCGTTGTCATTTTCTACTACGATAGAATCAGTTATTTTTAATGCCTGTTTCCAATTATTTTCTGTTATTACATTTGGAACAGCATTTGTGCTATATCTGAATTTAAAATAAGAAGCAATCCGTTCTTTGGACGGTTCATCCATAATGAGATCACGCTTTAGGACCTTTGCCACTGCTTCCTTGGTCATATCATCCTGTGTCGGCCCGAGACCTCCGGTTAAGATTACAACATCGGATCTTTGAAGCGAATTTTTTAAAACCTCACAAAGCCTTCCCTCATTATCTCCTACGGTAATTTGAAAATACAGCGAAAATCCTAATTCTGCACATTTTTGTGATAAGTAATTAGAATTTGTATTCACAATATTACCCATCAGTAATTCCGTACCTACACTAATTAATTCTACTGTCATGTTTGTCATCCTCTCTATGCAATAAAAACTTGCGAAATTCACTTATCAAATATGATACCGCTTGCAATATCTAACATAGTAACTAAATGAAGTTCAAAAAGAAATTCCTTCGGTTTTTATTTCCCCGTTCTTTTCAAGTGAATTACGTTTTTTATAATTCTTATCGCAACATTTGGTATTTCCATTTTTTATAATAGATATAAATATACTTATTCGCAAGACTTATCTTTTATATTTTATGAAAGAACACGATTTCTTTACCATACCATATTGAGGTATTGTTTAAGAAATAGTGTTCTTAACGTGTGTTCTTTATTCTATTAATTTATAAATATTCAAAATTATTATTAGTGTTTCTCACTAAAAACCCTTTTATTCTTAATCATGTAATCAATTAAAGAAACTACGGTTAAAAAGACAGCCAAATAAATAGCAACCTGTTCGAGAATATTTATTACTGGATAGTCCAAATTGATAATTAACATTACACTTAGAATCATCTGAACATTGGTTTTCAGTTTCCCCCACCAACTGGCAGCAATTACAACACCGTTATCCGAAGCAATCAATCGAAAACCGCTAATAATAAATTCTCGTGCAATAATTATGATAACAATCCAAGCGGCTAACAGCTTAAGTTCAACAAAACAGATTAGAGCACTGGATACTAACAGTTTATCTGCAAGCGGATCCATAAACTTACCGAAATTTGTAACCAAATTATGCTTACGTGCAATATAACCATCCACAAAATCAGATAATGCAGCGATAATAAAAATGCCGGCTGCAATGAAACGTCCGTATTGAATTCCCGGTACTAGCATAAACACCAGAAACAAAGGTATCATAAAAACTCTGAAAAGTGTTATTTTATTCGGCAAATTCATTTTAACAACCTCCGTTAGTTGCATCTTCAATAATCAAATCACCTACAAGATCATAGCCTTTTGCACCCGTAACTTTTGCATTTACCAAATCGCCGGACATAAGCTCCATCTGTGAGTTAAGAAATAAGAAACCATCAACCTGAGGTGCATCCATATAAGTTCTTCCAATATAGACATTTTCCTCTTCTGCAATCTTTCCTTCTATCAAAACTTTATAATGATTATCGATTAACTTAGAGGAACGGTTAAATACAATGGATTGCTGAAGTTTCATGATTTCCTTCTGCCTCTGCTTTTTCACCTTAGCCGTAATTTGAGGTTTTAGCTTAGCAGCCGGGGTTTGATCTTCTTTGGAGTAAGTAAATACACCCAGTCGCTCAAATTGCATATCCTTCACAAATTCCACTAACTCTTTATGCTCCTCCTCTGTCTCAGTCGGGAAGCCGGTAATTAAAGTAGTTCTAAGAACAATATCGGGTAGGTTCTTACGTAGTTTTGATATTATTTGTATGAGATCCTCTTTGCTTGTCCTTCTTCCCATTAACTTCAATATTCTGTCTGATGCATGTTGTATCGGGATATCCAGGTAACGGCAGATTTTCGGCTCATTCTTCATCGTTTCGATTAATTCATCTGTAATTTCTTCAGGATAACAATATAAAATTCTGATCCACTCAATACCCTCTACTTTGCATAACCCCGTTAAAAGCTTTGAAAGGGACTTTTCACCATAAAGGTCTTTCCCGTACAGGGTTGTTTCCTGTGCTACCAATATAAGTTCCTTTACACCTTCGGATGCTAAATATTTGGCTTCACTGATTAATTCTTCCATCTCAACACTGCGGTAATTTCCCCTAACCTGAGGAATAATGCAATAGGTACAATGCTTATCACACCCCTCAGCAATTTTTAAGTAAGTGGAATATGTTCCAGATGTAATCATACGCTTACTGTTTATCTTAGGAAGCTTATCCAAGGATTCAAAACAAGTATGTTTATTCCCGTCCGTTATTTTTTCCATAACCTTTAGAATTTCTGAAAAACTAGAGGTTCCAAGTAAAGCATCCACCTCTGGAATTTCATTTAGGATTTCTTCTTTATACCGCTCTGCCAGGCATCCTGTTACTATAAGTGCTTTTAAGCTCCCTGATTTTTTATATTCAGCCATTTCTAAAATCGTATTGATACTTTCCTGTTTGGCATCATGGATGAAACAGCAGGTATTAATAATTATAATATCAGCCTCTTGCTCCTCATTGGTAATCTGGTATCCATTTTCATGCAGAATACCCAGCATATTTTCACTATCAACAAGGTTTTTGTCACAACCAAGAGAAATAAAGTATATATTCATTCGACGTCCATGCCTTTCACTAATTCGCTAAAATACTGCACCAAACATTGTATCAGCTTTTATCCAAAAAATAAACCTTTTTATAATAAATTATTTTCGCTGTATCATTCTAGGAACGGTTGCTGACAGAAATCTGTCTTTGTTCTGTTCTACTATATTACTAAGGATGCCAGATGCTTTTTATTCCCTTTTTGAAAATATATATGCGCATTATTCACTATACTAATCCGCACTAACACCCGAACCAAGATTTTATTTTTCTGTAATTATATCTAAGGTAGGTCGCAGTTTCGTATCCATATAATCCTTTTTCATTTCCTTAAGATATTTCAAACGGTTGTTTGCAAGTAAAAATGTCTTGTAATCTCCGACAAATGAGGAATTTATAAAACGTTTGATACATCTTAAATCCCTACTTTTATTTAAACTTCGCAGTCCTAATTCAATATTTTTACGAATTCTCTGCATCGCCTTGCTTTGGTCAATTGTCGTTATTAAAATTCCATCCTCAAATACTAATTCTAATACTTTTTGATAAGAAAAGCAGGCTAAGCTTTGGCCATTCATATAATATTCCTTCACTTGATCCGAAGCAATTAATACGGTTCCGCTATAAGAGACCTTACAACCGTTAAAAGCAATTTTTTTGTTGCCGCCCTCCATACTAATTCCACTTAGCTTACTCAAATCTTCATTCAGTAATGTAATATTGTCTAAAATCAATCGATAATTTTCCATATGAAAATCGCATGAAAAAGAACTTTGTAACGATGCATTTGTTAATGGTAATAATCCAAGTGCAGCCGGATGTATGATAAATTCCTGTTCTGTATTCAGAATGATATAATTCTTGCCTAAATAGGCCATATGCTGCTCAAAATTCATAATGTTAGCCCTCCCCATTTGTTATAGGCTTGTTTATTAAGATAAAACAGACTCTACACAATTACTCATCAGCATAGCTATTGTCATTGGCCCAACACCACCGGGAACCGGTGTTATTGCAGAAACATGATCCAGTTCATCCACATAATCCACATCTCCGCAGAGTTTATTATTTTCATTTCTGTGAATGCCGACATCAATGACTACTGCCCCTCGGTCACTTAAAAGCACGC
>JAQUYQ010000039.1:2887-20595 GCA_028691795.1 Herbinix sp. | reverse complement strand
GACTCGTTTCTTGCTTTTTTACGAATCATTCTATATAATAGAAACTAATTCTATTACCTTATAAAAACTATTAAGAACAGAAAGGATCTGTCAAATGAAAAAAGTTAAGCAGATTGCCGCTATCATCGGTATTATCTTTTTAGTATCTCTATACATCATAACTTTCATTTCTGCATTTTTTACTACGAAATATACAAACGGATTATTTTTAGCTAGCCTCTTCTCTACATTTGTTATCCCAGTTATGATTTATGGGTATATGCTAATCTATAAACTGTTGAGTAAAAGGAATCTTCCTATGAATCCGGAAGATACCAACGATCAAAGTAATTCAGAAGCAAATTTAAAATAAAGATTAACCTCTAACAATCCGGACCTTACTATTCCCCTTTGATTTTCTTAAAATACTCCTTGATTTGCTTTTCATAACCATTATCGGAGGGCACATAGAAAACTCGATCCTTAATCTCATCGGGTAAGTATTGCTGCCTGACATAATGGTTTTCAAAATTGTGGGCATATTGATAACCAAGTCCATGACCCAGTTTTGCTGCACCTTTATAATGAGCATCCATAAGATAAGCCGGAATTGTTGCTGTTCTCTCATTTTCTACAACTCTCATAGCATCATCAATCGCACAGATGGCGGAATTACTCTTGGGAGCACATGCAACATATGCCGCAGCTTGAGCTAGCACAATTCTCGCTTCCGGCATTCCAAGCCGCTCTACAGCAAGAGCAGCATTGGTTGCTACCACAAGAGCGTTCGGATCAGCATTCGATACATCCTCTGCTGCACAAATCATAATTCTTCTTGCAATAAAGGCTACTTCTTCGCCTGCATAAAGCATACGCGCCAGGTAATAAATAGCTGCATCTGGATCAGACCCCCTCATGCTTTTTATAAAAGCCGATATGGTATCATAATGGTTGTCCCCATTTTTGTCATATTTGAGAACTCGTTTTTGAATACATTCGAAGGCCACGGAAAGTGTGATTTGAATGACACCATCCGCTGAACGCTCCGTTGTCAGAACGCCAATTTCAATTGCGTTCAGTGCAGCCCTTGCATCTCCATTTGATATATCAGCAAGAAATTCTAAGGCATCCTCCTCGATTACTGCATTATATGCTCCAAGTCCTTTTTCTGTATCGTAAACAGCTCTTTTTAGCAGTATTTTAATATCTTCTTTATCAAGAGGCTTTAACTCAAATATTATAGAACGAGATAACAAAGCCGAATTCACTTCAAAATAAGGATTCTCCGTCGTTGCTCCGATTAGTACCACCGTACCGTCCTCCACAAAGGGAAGCAGATAATCTTGCTGGCCTTTATTAAAACGGTGAATTTCATCGATAAACAGAATGGTTTTCTTTCCATACATCCCAAGATTATTCTTTGCTTCCTCCACCACTGCTTCCAAATCCTTTTTTCCTGCAGAAGTGGCATTCACCTGTGTAAAGGATGAGCTGGTTGTGTTCGCGATGACTTTTGCAAGAGTTGTCTTTCCCGTCCCCGGAGGTCCGTAGAATATAATAGAACTTATTTTATCAGCCTTAATGGCACGGTAAAGTAATTTATCCTTGCCTATAATGTGACTCTGTCCTACCACTTCTTCTAAGGAAGAGGGACGTAATCTCGAAGCTAACGGTGATTCCTTCTTCTTTGTATTATCTCTCATATAATCAAATAAATCCATATTAACCTCCATTGAAACGTCTCAACTTATAAAACCTTACCTCGATTTGTGAGCCTGCCATTGCGACATTTAATTTTTGTACATTGCTATGTGAGAATTTTTCACCTAAGTATTGAAAAATGCTTAATAATGTGCATAATGAAATACGTATTATATATTGAAAGTAAGGGAGTAACCTATGAATATACCACATGATCCGTTTATACTGTTAAGCTTTATTAATACAAAATTACGAGATGAATACCATAATTTAGATGACCTTTGTATGGGATTAAATATTGAACGCAGCCAATTAGAAGCAACCCTGTCTTCTATCAAATTTTCCTATACAAAGGATTTAAACCGTTTTACTTCTATAATGTAGCATGTTTTCTTCTCTTCATTTTACTTATTAGAGTAATAATTACTACCATAAATAGGAAGACTCCGGTTGCGGCTCCTGATGTATCTAACAGCACATCCTTTACTAAACCCGCTCTGCCGGGTATAAAGGTCTGATGGAATTCATCTGTAATAGCATAAAGGCAGGATAAAATAATCGGCATAAGGAAAAGGAATTTCCCTTGTCGTTTCCGAACATAAAAATGAAAGGCAATTGCTGCTGCCATTAGAGCATATTCACAAAAATGTGCTCCTTTTCTTACGAAATGGTTAATAGAGCCTGCAATTTCAGCTCTTTTGGCCTCTTGATACTGAATATTTGTTACATTCTCATATATCGTAATAATTTCATTAGCAACTGTCATACTGCTTTCATTCGAATTGTCCGCTGGTTTGGAAGAAAAACAAAAAATTATTATCATAATAATGACTGCCGGTAACCAAGATACCTGATTTAATTTCATTGAAATCTCCATTCCGCCGAAACACCGCGATTTTGGGCGTCAGCACAAATTTGGCATGTGAATTATGTTTTTTTATAATTCACACTAGCCTCCAATATATTGTATTATTCATCATAACATCCAATCTGCGTAATTTGTATATTCAAGACTTAAGCAAATCGATTTCCATGTGTTAATAATGACATTATTATGCTTTATTGACTTTTTTAATGATAACATAAATGACTCACTATTATCAACTACTGCATGATTTAAGATCAAGTACACAATTCATGAAGAAGAAAGGGAAACTTCACTATGAAGGAAGCATTTAAAACAATTTATGAAGGCGGCATTGGAGAATTTGTAATGAAAAAATCAAAATTCATTGCAACGGTTAGCCCTATTAGCTCTGAAGACGAAGCGATCAGTATAATCGATAATCTAAAAAAGAAATACTGGGATGCATCTCATAACTGTAGTGCATATATTATCGGTACCGAAAACCCTCTGATGCGATGTTCTGATGACGGTGAACCAAGTAAAACCGCCGGAAGGCCTATGCTTGATGTTTTACTTGCCCAGGATCTTACTAATCTTCTTGTTGTTGTTACCCGTTATTTTGGAGGGACCCTCCTAGGAACGGGAGGACTCGTAAAGGCATATCAAACTGCTACAATAGAGGGCTTAAACCATAGTAATATTATAACAAAAGAGCTTGGTATAAAACTGCAGATTTCAACAGATTATAATCTTGTCGGTAAAATTCAATATTTTATTGCTAGGGAGCATTTTACTGTTTTATCCTCTGAATATACAGATATTGTTATGATTACTGTTCTAGTACCTCCAAGCAGGAAGGATTTCTGCATAAAAAAAATAGCAGAACTCACTAATGGTTCAGCTACTCTGGATTTATCAGGGCAGGTATACTTCACTAGGGTTGGTAGTGAAGTACACCTATTTTAAATCATCTAGTTTATTTTTTTAAACACCCTGCGTTACAAGTTCGTCCACGATTTCTACCATAGAAATTGGTGTTACAACAAATTGACAAAGCTTTTGAATGATTGATACTACATCCTCCCTCGATGTTGAAATTCCTGTTACTTCATCCGACTCCCTTAAATCTTCCAGAACCTTTGTTACCTTAATTCCGAAGTAAGATACCTTATCTTCCGTCTCCGATATCTTCTCAGTCAGACAATAATCCAGCTTCATTACCCGCTCATCCTCAAGCATTACCTCATTGCTAAACAATAATTGTAACTTATTCATTCAAATACCCCCCAAAAATTAATAATAACAGAAAATAACTGACAATTCACATTATACACAGATATAGTCTATAGTGAAAGCGAAATTCAACGCACATACTTATCGTGTTCGTTATATTTCGACATAACTTCATGTTTTGTGTACTATATTTTCATATTTAGTGTGTTTCTCTCTGTTTTCATGTATATTATCAGAAGGTTTTTTTAAAAATTCTTCTAATATTCTATCTTATCAGATTAACTTTTCCATTATTTGGTTATCCTTAAGTTCATCACAAATATTTAACTTTATTTCCCCCCAAAAATATGTTATTATCATTTGCATAGGCTCATGTACTATGCAATTGGAGGTTATCATGGATTACAGTAAAAAAGGAATAGAAAATAAACAAAATAATATAAAATCTAATTCAAGGCGTTTGATTTCTAAAGCTCGAATCACACTATTTCGCCTTTGCATTATTTCCTTTGTTTTTCTTGCCATTGTAGGTTCTTTTGCCGGTTTTGGTTTTGTGAAGGGTCTGATTGATAGTGCTCCGGTTATCACACAGATAGATGTAGTTCCCAAGGGTTATACCACAATGGTTTATGATAAAGACGGAAATATAATTGAAAACTTGGCAGGAGCTAACTCAAACCGCACCTTTGTTCCTTTAAGCGATCTACCCGATTATGTAAAATATGCTTTTATCAGTATCGAGGATGAACGTTTTTATGAGCATAAAGGTATTGATGTCAGAGGTATGCTCAGAGCAGGTGTCAAAGGATTAACATCATTTGATTTTAATGAAGGGGCCAGTACCATCACACAGCAGCTTCTGAAAAATCAGATTTTTAACGGTGGTCGAGAAGCTACTTTTATCCAACGAGTGGAACGTAAAATTCAAGAACAATATCTGGCAATACAATTAGAAAATGAGCTGGATAAAGATACTATTTTAGAAGATTATATAAATACCATTAACTTAGGTGCCGGTACTTATGGTATACAAACCGCTACTAAAAAATATTTTAATAAGGATGCAAAGGATCTCACTATATCAGAAGCGGCAACAATAGCTGCAATTACCCAAAGACCAGTATATTTAAATCCTATTACCTATCCTGATGACAATAAAAAGCGCCGTGATGAAATACTTAATAAGATGTTAGAGCTAGGACACTGTACTCAGGAAGAATATGACACTGCAATGGCTGATGATGTCTATACTCGAATACAGTCGATTAACAGTGTAGAGGAAACCACCTCTTATTACAGCTATTTCGTTGACCAATTAATTGATCAGGTTATGGAAGATCTTCAGACAGAGCTTGGATATACGCAATCCCAAGCCTCTAACTTAATTTACAGCGGTGGTTTAAGCATTTATACTACCCAAGATTCACAAGTTCAGAAAATATGTGATGATGTTTATTTGGATGAAGCTAATTTTCCAAAAATGGGAATTTCTTTTTGGGAATTGACCTATTCACTATCAATTCAAAAAGCAGATGGAACTACCATACATTATCATGGGAATGATTTACTTGATTATTATAAGGATTTTGATGATCCGGATGACTTATATGTTGATAATAACGGAAGTAGTTTTTCCCTTTTATTCTTAGATAAAGATGATATGCAGGCTAAGATTGATGCTTATCGTGATGCAATGATGGAGGATGGCGATACTCTTCTTGGTGAAAATGTTACAATGACCATTCAACCCCAATCCTCATTCGTTGTAATGGATCAGTATAACGGAGAAGTTCAAGCTCTTATCGGTGGACGTGGTGAAAAAATTGGTAATAGAACCTTGAACCGAGCTACGGATACCTTACGTCAGCCAGGTTCTACCTTTAAGATATTATCAACTTATTTACCGGCTTTAGATTCTGCAGGCCTTACTCTTGCAAGTACACAGGATGATGTAGGTCCCTATTATTATCCCGGTACTAAAGAGGAGGTTACAAACTGGACTTCTACGAAAGAGTATAACGGCCTAACCACCTTACGGGAAGGTATTTATAATTCAATGAATATCGTAACAGTAAAGACCATGGTAGATGTTACTCCTCAAGTAGGTTATGATTATCTTATGAAATTAGGCTTTACCTCACTTGTTAATACAAGAACAGAAGAGAATGGATCTGTAGTGTCCGATATTAATCTTCCGATGGCACTTGGCGGTTTAACTGATGGTGTAAGCAACCTTGAATTAACTGCTGCCTATGCAGCAATCGCTAACGGCGGCGTATACACAGAACCATCCTTTTATACGAAAATATTAGATCGTGACGGCAAGGTATTATTAGATAAATCTCCGAAAAAAGTACAGGTTATGAAGGAATCAACTGCCTTTTTACTTACCAGTGCAATGGAGGATGTTGTAAAAATCGGTACTGGCACCAACCTTAAGCTTACTGCAATCAATATGCCGGTTGCCGGAAAAACCGGATCCACTTCCAAATATTATGATTTATGGTTTTCGGGATATACGCCTTATTATACCGCGACGATTTGGTCAGGTTTTGATAATAACCGTACTCAGACAGATAAAACCTATTCCAGGAAGATTTGGAAAACTATAATGGAGCAAATCCATATACAAAAGGATTTGGAAACCAAGTCTTTTACAAAACCAAATTCTGTTGTTGCTGTAAAGATTTGTACAAAATCAGGAAAGCTTGCAGTTGATGGTTTATGCGATGAATATATCGGCGGCGATACCACACGAACCGAATACTTTGCTGAGGGTACAGAACCTACCAAGTATTGCGATGTTCATATAAAAGCTACTGTATGTACCAAATCCAATGCCTTGGCGACAGACAATTGCCCGCCAGCTTATTTAAGAGAAAAAGTATTTTTAAATAAGACCGAAACAAGTAAAACGGATGATACTCCTTTTATTCTTCCAAGTAAATCCTGCTGGATTCATAAACAGGGTACACAGAGTAATCCTGTAACTAATACTCCCGAAGACAGCACTATTGTCATTGATCCAAGTATTGATGGAGATGACCTGGAAGATGCGATTAAGAGTATTATAATACCTGACGAATAAGAATTCTTATAATTAAGTATTAATAAGAAATTTATAGCCTTACAAATATTATTAAGTATCAATAAGAATTATAATAAAATATAATAAGTGAATAGATTATTAGCCTTCAAGTCATATACAAGATGAATAAGCACTCTAATTTAATTATTTTAATAAATAAAGGGCTGTTGCTTCATAAACTGCAAGTTGGTACCATCGCGAACTATAACAGGCTGAAGCAGGAGGCAGTGCACAGGGGGAGCTGGCAAATGTGTTCCGTTTTGACTGACAGCGGACTGTAATGTTTGAAGCAGAAAGACATAATGTTTTCTATGTCATTTCTGATGCAAACATTACAGTTTGATGTCATTCAATCGGAATCACATGTCAGCTCCCCCTGTGTGCTGCCTCCTGCTTCAGCTCATACACAGTCAAATTACTACATATTAGCTTTATGATTTCATTTTTGAGCTAAAGAACCAAGAGGCTATATAACTTAAGACTAAAGCTGCTGAGATCCCCACAGCTGATGAAGTAAACCCACCTTTAAAAATACCTATGAAACCATCCTTATCAACCGCTTCCTTCACGCCTTTAAAAAGTACATTTCCAAAACCAGTTAAGGGTACACTTGCTCCTGCTCCTGCCCATTTTGCAAAAGGTTCATAAATTCCTACTGCACCCAGTATGGCTCCGATACATACTAATATTACCATCACTCTTCCTGGCATCAATTTAGTATTATCTAATAATATTTGGACCGCAACGCAAATTACGCCTCCAACCAGGAACGCTTTCAAATATTCCATATTTTATCTAATCTCCTTTCGATTTTACTTCTATTCCGCTTCTACGATTACAGCATGTGCTATTCCAGGTACTGATTTTCCTTCATTGAAACTCACTTGGGATAATAAAGCTCCTGTCGGAATAAATAATACTCTTTTCCAGACTTTTTCCCTCAACTGCTTTAAAATATAGCTTGCAAAAATAATTGCCGAACAGCCGCAGCCACTTCCACCTGCATGTGTGTCCTGGCTGTCCTTATCAAATATTTCAATACCGCAGTCCATATGATTATTACTGATATCGTAATTCTTTTCTTTCAATAAATCGATCAAGATATTCTTTCCCACATATCCCAAATCACCTGTGATAATACGGTCATAATAGGAAGGCTGTACTCCAAAATCTTCAAAGTTCTGCTTAATTGTTTCATATGCTGCAGGTGCCATGCATGCCCCCATATTCATTGAATCCTTTAGACCATAATCAACAATTTTTCCTATTGTTACACCTTTAATAACTATAGTTACTTCTTCTGGATTTGACTTTTGGTATTTATTATGATCTTGAATAATAACTGCACCACTTCCCGTAACCGTCCAGGAAGCCGAATATGGGCGTTGATTACCATAATCCAGCGGGAACCGAAACTGTTTCTCTGCTCCTGCAAAATGACTTGATGTAATTGCCAGAACCTTCTCAGCAAAACCTCCATCCACCAGCATAGCACCAACCGACATCGCTTCACCCATCGTAGAACATGCTCCGTATATCCCGATTGTCGGAATCTCAAGGTCAGCGATACCAAAGGAGGTAGCAATCAACTGCCCTAACAGGTCACCACCGACTAGATAACGAATATCTGCACTTTTTAATCCTGCTTTTTCGAGAACTTTACTTGCAGCTTGTTTGATGAGCTCACTCTCTGCTTCCTCCCAACTGTTTTTTCCCAGAAGAGGATCTTCTTGGATAATATCAAACTGTGCTCCCATCGGCCCTTCTCCTTCCTTTTTACCTGCAATGGAAGCAGCCGATAATATACAAGGGGGATTGCTAAACAAAATACTTTGCTTTCCAGCCATTTTAGATAGTTTCATTTCATTTTCAGACATATTTACCTCCATTATGGCACATAGCGCCATCACAAAATCTAATGAAAGAAACCGCCTAGCGGGTTCTTTCCCTCTTAATCCTTATATTTATCAGAACATACCATGACATTATTTTCATACAACATTGTATTGCTTTAATATATAATAGATAAGACCTAGCAGCCATGATGAAAAAATTCCGTATAATATTACAGGCCCTGCAATCGTGAAAATTTTACATCCAATACCAAAAATCTGACCTTCCTTTTTATACTCTATCGCAGGTGCTGCAACCGAATTTGCAAACCCGGTAATCGGTACCAGAGTACCGGCTCCCCCAAACTTTGCGAGCTTCTGGTATATTCCAAAACCCGTAAGCAGAATTGATAGAAACACTAATGTAACCGTATTGTAAGCTTTTGCCGTTTCCTCCTCGGCTCCTAAGTACATATAATAATTTGTAAAAAACTGCCCAAGAGTACAGATAAAACCACCCACGAGAAATGCTTTTATAATATTTTTAGTCATACTGTTTTTTGGAGTGACTTCTTTCACATATTTATTAAAATTTTCATTTCTTGTTGCTTTATCCTGTTCTCCTACTATCTCTGATACAGAAACTTTTTTCTTATTACTCATATCACACCTCCATTTGCGTGTCATGACACGCATACTATAGTCGCATGGATTATGCTTTTATAATTCACGCTATATCCGTATCTATATCACTCCTACATAACCTATTCCATAAATGAATAGGCCAAATAAATTCCTTAATTATATGAGTCTAGGAAACTCCAGATTAAATTTAACTAAGGTTCCATCAAATTCAGATGGCTGTCCATCAATAAAATAACCAACGCATAAAACAATTACAATGGCGGTTATAATAATTAAAGTAGTAATCCAAAAAACCTTCTTTTTTACTGTCATAAATACTAGCGCCTTTCGTTAATGTTATACAAGATGATTTGGCATACAAGTCACTTGTCTTGATTAAACATAAAAAAAGCATCATTAAAGTCTGATGCTTTTTTCATTATAAATTTCTTGCAGATATTATATGGAATTCAATTTTTACTATACTGGAAATATCTAGTACAGAAATAAACTTTTAATATTTATCCATGCTTCTTTGTCATAAGTCGTTAAATAATACTGAATAAAATATATATGCACATATATTCAGATCAATCTGCAAATATGACTTATGACGCCCGAAGCATCCATTGCACTAGATATATTTTCAGGCCCCAAGTTTTTCTCTCATAATTTTTAATATTCTTTTTTCCATTCGTGATACCTGAACTTGTGATATACCAAGTTCTTTTGCAATATCCGTCTGTGTTCTATCTTTAAAGTATCTAAGCCTGATTATCTCCTGCTCCTTTTCATCCAAGGAAGCAATGATTTCTTTTAAAGCAAGCCTATCTACTAAATTTTCGCTCTCATCCTTTGTTTCTGCTAATTTATCAATTAAGTATATCGGACTTCCGTCTCCTTGATATATTGTTTTATAAAGAGACTCAACTTCAGCACCCGTTTCTAGTGCCATTACAACTTCATCTTTTGCTATATTTAATTCCTCTTCTATTTCTTCAATGGTTGGTTCCCTACCATATTTATTACCATATCTCTCTCTGACCATTCTGATTTTTGTAGCTGTTTCTTTTAATGATCTGCTTACCTTTATCATACCGTCATCCCTTAAAAACCGTTTAATTTCACCGGTAATCATTGGTACAGCATAAGTCGAAAATTTAACTTCATAGGTAGAATCAAACTTATCAATTGCTTTTATTAAGCCGATACTTCCGATTTGAAATAAATCCTCCATCTCATGTCCCCTATTTGCAAATCTTCTGACGATACTCCATACCAGGCCAACGTTTTCAGTAACAACGCGATCTCTGGCTTCTTTATCACCATCCTTCGATAATTTTATTAATTCAAGCGTATCCACATTAAAATCTCACTTCCCTTCCTCCATGCATAATCATTCTCAAATTGACTATTTGTTCTAAAGACCGGATATCACGACTTCTTGCCATATGTTATAAAACCTTTTGTTTTGCTTCCTGTGTAAGTTTGTTCATTTTTTCCGGCTTGCCCACTCTCTTTTTCATTTTAATAACTGTACCCTTTCCCAATGCTGAATTAACCTCCAGCTCGTCCATAAATGCTTCCATAAACGAAAAGCCCATTCCGGAACGTTCTAACTCCGGTCTCGTTGTATAAAGTGGCTCCATCGCTTTTTCAATGTTCTCAATGCCTACTCCTTCATCAATAATTTCTACCGTAATTTCATTATCACTGATGATACAGTGCATTTTGATTATTCCAAAGCAATTTGCATATCCATGAATAATTGAATTAGTAACTGCTTCCGATACTGCTGTTTTAAGGTCCGCCAATTCCTCAATCGTCGGGTCAAGCTGTGCTGCAAATGCAGCCACTACAGTCCTTGCAAAGCTTTCATTTTGAGATTTACTTTCGAATTCTAATAGCATTTCATTTTTATCATTCATTACTTTTACTTATCCCCTTTCCACTTCATAACTTAAAAATTTTAATTTTGTCTATTTACTCTTTCAAAATTTTCATGTGATTTTATAGAAAATACCATCCCATGCGCAAATGCCCGCTCTTTTAAGCTTTTTGTATCGTATTTATTGCAGCATCTACCGTATCATATTTTTCTATTATTTTATATAACCCAGATAAACGAAATATTCTGTCAATTGATGTCCCTACGTTAGCTACTGCTGTTTTTCCCCCAATGAAAATAACCTTCTTATATCTTCCCATAATCACTCCAATTCCAGCACTATCCATGAAGCCTGCTCCGGAAAAATCGAAAATTATATGTTTTATATTATTACGGTCAATTAACTTGTCCGCTTTTTCACGTATCCGAATAGCATTATGATGATCTAATTCACCGTTCAACTGGATTATTAAACAACGCCCCTGTATTTCATAAGTCGTCCCTTCCTCTCCTTCCTTTGATGTATTTTTGCCATGACCTTTCATTTCCTGCATCTGTTATTCCCTCCTTATATCCATACCTGCAAGTAATTCATGCTATATAACGAAATCAAATTAATTGTTTCAAATAGCAGGTTTTTCATATATTTACTTCCGATTTTATCAATGAAAAAAAGACCTTTTATGGAATGATTTGAAAACCATTCTGCATGAAACGTCTTTTTTCTATCATCTTATCCTATGTGTTGTTTCTTAATTTTTTCTGATTATTGCTGTAATTTTTCTAAGTATGACTTAGAATCTGTGACTCTGTTGGAATCAGGAAAATCAGTTATTACTTTATTATAATAAACAGCTGCATTTACCTTGTCCTCAAGACGATCGTAAGATCTTGCTGTAAAATAAATTGCATCAACATCCAGTGGATCAAAGGTTATTGCTTTCGCAAGCTCTGTTAAAGCTTCTTCATATTTAGTATTACTATATAATTCATGGCCCTTATCATAATGAATTTGTGCAACGATCGGGTAAGTTGCGTTTCTTAAACGAGTCAATAAATTTATCGCTGCTTCCTCACTAAATTGACTTTCATCGAGCGGAGCTAATGTATCTGCTATTGTAGTAAAATCTTTTTCACTCTCTGCTTTATCAAGTTCATCAAAATACAGATCAGTTGCTGTAAATAAGGACTCGTATGCTCCAATTTGGTCTTCTGGTATCATCGTATTATTAATTTGAGCTTGCAACTGCTCAATCTGTTGATTTAAATCACTAATTTGGCTGGTTAATGTACTAATTTCATTATCCTTCTTTTCCAGCTGTGCAACACTAGAAGCATTATCTGTATAGCCAGTATTGTCATCCGTCATTATATTCTTTTTTATCGTTGGAATAATTAGAAAAGATGTGACTGCAATTCCAATAATAACACCGATTACCAGATTTACGAATAACATAATATTAGGTTTATCCTCTTTATAGGATGAAATTGGTATAATTTTATTGGTATTACTCGATTCTGCCTCGGGATTTGCGTCGAAATCCTTCGCTGCAGGTGCTTCCAATTCCTGCATATAACGTAATGTCATAGTATTGGTAACATCAATTTTAGCTGCCTTTATCAGGTATTTTTTTGCCTTCTCATTATCTCCGGCCTTCATATGAAGTAAAGCCAGAAGATGGTAGGCTCGAATAAAATGCGGATTTAAGCTGATTACCTTTTTCAATTGAATAATTGCTAAGTCATCACTACCCTGTTTTGAAAAATTTAATGCGGTATTATATCTCTTAATTGCCTGATTAAAGGCATCCAGTCTCGTTGGATTGGATTGCACTTTATTAATATATTCATCAGCCTCATTATTCTGAGGCTGGAAATGCTTGCTGATTACCCACTCGCTTAATGCAGCTACTGTCTCACCCATCTCATAATAAATGAGTCCCAGTAAATTTCTTGCATTTGTATTCAATTTATTAAGGTCAAGGCTCTTACGAAGGGCAATCACAGCTCCGGATAAATCACGAACCTTTGCTCTTGCTAGGCCATTATTATAATATAGATTGGAAACTCTAAGTATTTTTCTATATATTGTTAAGTCAGTACCGCATCTATCGCAGCGTTTTTTTTTGTCCGACATATTACTTCCACACTTCGGGCAATTCATATCATCCCCACCTGTCCGTTCTAATCGAATGATTATTTATTATCGTTGTTTCCCTTTAGTAATTCCTTCAAAATATCAGTAATATCCGTTAAATCATTATTATTAATAACATCTTCTGCCTGTTCAATTTCTAAGCTCGGCTGGAATTTTTCAATCTCTTCATCAAAGTTGATCATTTTTTATAATCCTCCGATCATTTCATATATTTATAGCCTATTAAATTTAAGGAGGATTTGACTCCTTCTTTTTAGGAGGCTTTGGCCTCACGACTATTATATTTTTTTAAGTTTTTATTAATTTAAGGAGGATTAGTCTCCTTCTTTTCAGGAGGTTATGGCCTCACAATTACATATATATTTTAATTCTAATTAATTTAAAGGAGGATTTGACTCCTTCTTTTAGGAGGCTTATGCCTCACGATTACATTTTTTTAACTTCAATATTTGAAAGTACTATCTGGCTTCATTTTTTCGATGGCAATATATGCATCTCTCATACCATCATACTATAAAAGTAAGAAAAATCAATAGTTTATGCTCATATTATGGATAAAAATATCAAACTTTTCACTCATTTCAATTCTTATATATAAAGCTACGATTTTTTGTTTCGCATATCGCGATTATATAATAATTACAATAATTTAGCAATTATTTATTACTTCTACTATTCGACAACATACTCGTCTCTAACATATTCTCCATCATTCTTTGAAGTGAAAGGAATTTTTAAATATTGATTTTATAATAGTTTGGGGTATAATAAAGGATGCCCTAAGGATTATCACTCTATTTGCGAATTAGCATACCGGAGGAATTACAATGAAGATAAAAAATAAATTACCAATACTGCTAGCCATAACAATATTAGCTTTCTTATTCACCGGCTGTAATCCAGAGAATAAAATTCCTATTGTTACAATTAATGATAAAGAATTTTATATGAAAGATTTTTTTTATGATGTCTATTTAGTAGAAAATGAAGGAAATCAACTTGAGAAATATTATAAGGATAATCTGGGATATGGTTATTGGGATTATGAATATGAAGGTTCAACAATGCGCGAGATGGCAAAAAGCTCCGTATTAGCAAGCGTTGTTATGTATGAGATATTATCGGATGAAGCGACTGAGAAAGGGATGATTCTTAATCAGAGTGAGCTTTCTGCTAATAAATCATATATTAACAATTTAATTCATTCTTCCTCAATGGAAGAACTCGAAAGTATTGGTTTAACCTATACGGTTCTAAAATCTGTCTTAGAAAAAAGAGCTCTTGGTGATAAATATCGAAATGAATTATCAAAAAATTTTATAATTGATGAAAATGCAATCCGCAACAGTATCGATAAAACAGCCTATAAAGAATATAAGACGGAAAGCTTGTATATACCAACAGTTACAGGGACGGGGCCTACATTTACTCCTATCAAGGAGGAGGCTTTCAAATCCGCTTACAAAACCATGCTAAAAGCTGATCAAGAGTTAGAGAATGGAGTAGAGTTTGATGCTCTATTGAACAAATACAGTGACCTTAAATATTTTACGAGGGATTTTATCTATGGTGATAATACGCCGGAAAAGGTATATCAGGAAGCATCCATCACCTTAAAAAATGATGAATATAGTCCCATCATAAAAACTGATTATGGATATTATATCATCCACATGCTGGATAATAATTCTTCTGATAAATACGAGCAGGCCGTTCAAGATGCAGTTCAAGCAGAAGAAGATACTCAATTTGACGCTGTTTATAATAAGATAAAGGATCAATATGATATTACAATTAATTTTGAGTATTGGGATACGGTGAATATCGGTTCGATAACCGCTACGATACAAGATGAATGAGAAAACTACTGACTTAATAAAAACAAAGAAAATTTACTTAATGTTTCAAAGATATGGAGGCAGTTTGCTTTGAAAAAAAACTTTCTATATGGACTAAAACGTGGAATTCCGATAGCTCTCGGTTATATTCCAGTTTCTTTTACCTTCGGATTAATGGCAGTCACCGGTGGTATGCCTGTTTGGATGGCTATTTTTATTTCTATGTCTAATTTAACTTCCGCCGGTCAGTTTGCCGGTACATATTTAATTCTTCATGGAGCTGGTTTACTTGAGATAACCATGACCACTTTTGTTATTAATATACGTTATATGTTAATGTCCCTTTCTTTAACCCAAAAACTGTCGCAAGATATGACACTGCCAAGAAGAATGCTGATTGCATTCGGGGTTACGGATGAAACTTTCACCGTAGCATCAATGGAGCATGGTAGCCTTTCCTTCTTCTATCTACTTGGATTAATTACGGGACCCTTTATAGGGTGGTCTGTAGGTACCGCCTTAGGTGCATTTATTTGTTCTTCCTTGCCAGAAGCTTTGAGTAATGCCATGGGAATCGCTCTTTATGGAATGTTTATTGCTATTATCATTCCTCCCGCAAAGAAATCAATGCCGGTTATTTTTATTATCGTAATATCCGTTTTGGTTGTTTGTATTCTACGCTATATCCCATTATTTTCTTCGATTTCTTCCGGCTTTCGTGTAATAATATCTACCATAATTGGCGCCGGTTTGGGAGCCCTCCTGTTTCCTTTTGAAGCTAGGGACAATAACATACAGGAAATGAGGGAATAATAATATGAATATAAAAGTAGCCTTTCTTGCAATCCTTTTAATGGCATTGATCACTTATATCCCCAGAGTACTGCCGTTAGCCATTTTTCGTAAGGAAATCAAATCAAAATACATAAAATCTTTCCTACAGTATGTTCCCTATGCCGTTCTGGGTTCTTTAACCTTTCCGGATATTCTCTATTCTACCGGAGCCTTAACTACCGCAGTCTGTGGGACTGTTGTTGCCCTTATATTGGCTTATTTTGAAAAGGGCTTGGTCATCGTTGCACTTGGTGCAATTATTACCGTTTATGCTGCCGGTTTTATTTTATGATTAGCCCGACAAAAGCCAATGGAATTCGTGTATAATGAATATGACTGCATATATATCCATCTGGACTTGCCTTACCATCCAGTGATTGCCTAAAAAGAAGGCAATCACAAGATGCCGGTCTGCGCCATCTGAATATATATGCAGCCATATTCATCTATTTAGCTAATGTGGGCTTTTGTCGGGTGAATCATATTACAAAAGTTCACACAATATAAAATGTTAAATATGGATAGTCTATTTTATGTACTCATATAATATAATAAAGCATTGTTTTCATAATATGAGAAATGCCACAATTGCGGCAACACACTTTCCAAGTTGTTTGAGAAGCTGCTATACGGCATCATGGAGGTAGTTAATGATAAAAGCAACCTTTCGGTTAATTGGATTATTATCAGCAAAAATTAGGGATGATCATGTGGCCGCTTTTTCTGCACAAGCTGCCTTTTTTATCATTATATCTTTTTTCCCTTTCATTATGCTGCTTTTAAGTATTGTACGATACTTTCCGGTTGAAGAAAGTGCTATGTTGAAATTATTTACTCAAGCATTTCCACTTGCTGTCAATTCGATGATTGTATCCGTAATAACTCAGATTTATGATAGCTCAGCCTCAAGTACCTTAATATCCATCACCGCAATCACAACGCTTTGGTCTGCAGGAAAAGGCTTTCTCGCTATTATGAAAGGACTTAATTCAGTATATGTAATTAAGGAAACTCGTAATTATTTCTTATTAAGAGTTATCTCCGCTTTTTATACATTGATTTTTGCGGTTATGCTAATTGCAACGATGCTTTTATTCGTATTTGGTAACCGACTGTATTTTTGGATTGAGCAAAGATTTCCGGTGCTTAAGGATACGGCTTTGGTTATTATCAGCCTTAGAACAATGCTCGGCTTAATTATTTTAATAATTTTCTTTTTAATTATTTATATTGTAATTCCTAACAAAAAAGCAAAAATAATGAGTGAGCTTCCGGGAGCTATACTATGTGCAGGTGGCTGGATGGGCTTTTCCTATGCTTTTTCCTATTATATTGATAATTTCTCCAATTATGCTTCCATGTATGGAAGTCTTACTGCCATAGTACTTTTTATGTTATGGATGTATTTTTGTATGTACCTTCTGTTTCTAGGGGGAGAATTTAATCTGCTTCTTGAAAATAAGAATTTTGTACAAAAAATAAAGTTGTTATACCGCAGATCTTCCTAAAACAACGCTTTCAAAATAATTATTCGCTATTTTGAAAGCATTGTTTAGTATTCATAACAAGTGATCTGACTTGTCGATTTATCACTATTGGCTATTCATAAATAAATCCCAATTTCGTACCTTGGTAAAAATAATTTACGATATCTTTATAATCTTTACCGGAATCAATCAAAGATTT
>JAQUYQ010000039.1:0-2787 GCA_028691795.1 Herbinix sp. | reverse complement strand
AGGATTAGTTTTCCATCCAGATAAGGTAAATTAACATCATTTGACCAAACGCTGGAAGGATCCGTAGTATGCCCACAGGAGGTAGAGAAATAATAAGCGATGATTACATTATCGTCATACTTGATAACTTCTCCATAGGTATCCTTTACGGCTAATATAGAATCTTCATTTTCAGAAATATTATTATATACCTGATATGCTACACTGTCATTTACATGAGCTCCATACTCGCTCAAGCTATTAGCTAAAAGATGCCTGTAGGCATAGCTTCTGGCACAGACTGCCTGTACCTTTAAAGCTTCTACCCCATAGCTTGTTGGCATTTCACTGGGTATTACCGCATACAGATATTCTTCCAGCGGGAGTTCATTTATAATAATTAGTCCACTGTCTTCTTCAGCAATTTCTATGCTGCCTCTATATTTTGGATTACCACTGGAACGTTCAACAGACAGGAGTTTTATTTTTGCTGTATCCGACGAGGTTTTTACTGTAATTCTGCCATCTTCAAAAAGCTCATTACTCGGTTCGATCGTTACCTTTTCTCCTGCACTATAGGAATATTCTTTCGTCTTGCTGCTTACGGTAAAATCTGAGGTTGCTGTAAATTCTACCTTTTTATGATAAATATCTTTATAACCGGTTGTTTCTATTAGAACTCTTATATTTTCCGCCTTAATACTTTCTGTTATCAATGCAGCACTGATTTTGCCATCGGATACGATAAAGTCTGTATTTTCATAACCGACCAGTATACTTCCTGTCGGCTCCATAGACGGCTCCCCATATATTTTATATATTTTATAATCTTCATCAAGAGATACTTCTCCATAACCTTCTATTTCAATATAGTCCTTTCCTGTCCGCAGAACTTTACCTTTTATCATATCCGGTTTCACATTGATCTTAACAATCTTCTGATTTTCTATTGTAATGTCACCAATGACTTTTTCAATTGGAGAACTTAACTTTGATATTGCTGTAAAACTTTTGTCAATGCCATTAATAAAGGTATCGATCTGAGCATCTTTTCCTTGTTTAATCCATACATTATGAACAATTATTTTATCTATCATCACTGAAGTGATGCAAATTATCTCCTGATCACAGACAAGTACGTTGATACCTTTGTCCATAAATTGGTCAATAAGACTTGTTTGACCGTTAGATACGACTGCATCCGCTTCTGCAGCCCCTGTAGGTGTTATTGCTTGACTATCTTCTTTTACAGCTTCTGTTGGTGTCACTGCTTGATTTTCTCCTTTTACAGCAGTCGCAGGCGTTACTGCATTGTCTTCTGACTGTGTATTCTCAAGCGTTTGTTTATAATAATTCACATAATCTTTCGTATCCATATAATAATACTTCCCCTGATCAGTAACCATCCGGTCTATTCCCTCTTCTGTAACTTCCCTACCAAGGACTAATAAGGTATCTTCCTTAACGATCTTTTCCTCATCTGGTACAACAGCAAGAAGAGCTTTATATAGTTCAAGGAAATCTGGTATCAGCATGTTCGTCTCTGCTTTTGTAAAATCAAAGGATAATCCCGTATAAACAACCTGATAATCCGGATTTATTAATATTAATTTATCAGTTAATTCCTTACAGGCTTCATAAGTCAAAGCCTCCTTCGGGCTGGTAGTCACATTACCCTCTATGAGGCCCATTTTCCATACTGCATTTACATAGTCATCATACCAATCAGACATCTGCTTATCCGCATAGGCAATTCCAATTGGAAGGGTTTCCCTCACTGCTTTGTCATACTTAAGATAACTTAATAATCGATATGCTTCCGCACGAGTCATGACATTTTCCAAAACGGTAATATCTTCCGTTCCTGAATTACTGTCTTGAACCCTCTTGACTACATTCACCGTAAAGACGACCAAGATAATCCCCACACATATTACCATCAATATAAGTTTTCTTTTTATACTCATCGCTGCTCCTATTCCAGGCCTTAAACAACCTACATAGTTCTTGATTATCCCATATGCTAATATATTATGTCAATGTACATAATATTCGTACAAGTTTAATTAAGATATTTTCTGAACAGATTATCTAAATCTAATGGCTATTTCATTAATATATGTAGGTTTATACACGTAGAAAAGGAAATCTATATAACATGGATTTCCCTTTCTACGCAGGATAAGTTCACTTACTTATTACCACTTTTATTTATTATATATGGTTCGGGTGGCTTTCATTATTCTATTACAGTAAAGGTAGAAATAGCGTTTGTTATTTGATCGATTACTCTCTTATCTACAAGGAAATATACACTTTTACCTATGTCAGCAATATAGAAACTATCATTGTATGACAGGTAGGATGTAGTAAACGTTTTATCCGTGTCACCAAAGATATGGTAGCTCAGTGTCATAACAGGTTCTAATGCACTGGTATCAACATCTTGTGTTAACTCAGCATCATATTTAGCCGCTATCATACTTTGATATACGCTTTTGAAGTTATCTTCTGTTACCTCATTACCATTATAGTAATAGGTCGCCGAAGTTTCATCCTTATCCGCATCGTTGGTAGCAGTGGGATGTTTTATTTGCATTGTATATTGCTTACCTGCAATTTCGGCACTTATCTTGTCAACTGAATCAATATTCGGTAGGCAGACATATGGATTCATTATACTGAAAACCTCTACTTGAAGCATGGTATCTACGGTATCACTGCTCAGCGTATAAACTGCATTTGAACCATCACTTCTTACATAGTAATCGCCATTCTCATCCTTGTCACCGATAAATATTTTGTATT
>JAQUYQ010000197.1 GCA_028691795.1 Herbinix sp. | reverse complement strand
GTCAATATATAATTAAAAATTTATATCTAAAATGAAAAAGTAATAGACCTGTGATGGGGCGGTTAGGCCCTGTCTAGGTCTATTATTTTTGCTATGTTTTTGGAGAATAATTCTCTTTGCTTTTTTGAGGATCTCTAATATATTATTGGCATGATTCAAGTTCCTGAAACTTTTGGCTCCCCGAACCCTTTACTGAAACTGTGCAAGTATCTTACCGTCAGAATCAGCGACATACCATGTGACACTAACACATCTGCCTCTCCATCCATTGTTAGCATTAAAATCCATACACGTCACAGGAATTAGCAGATAATCACCATATATTTTTACACGTGCACTATAGTCAAATTCCTTTTTTTGTTTGTAAGAAAGCTTAATAAACGATTTGACTAAATTACTCTTACTTTTTCCAGAGGTAAAGCAAGATACCGTAATCAATTCTTTACCATCCGCTTTTGCACAATAGGTTTTATCTCCCAGAATATTAAAGGATTCTGTACCAGTAGTTTTGTATATATAAGAAGTGGTTTTACTAGTCTTTGTGTTGTATTGATAATTTTTCTCGCTACTTTCGGTTCCGCTATAGAAGATGCTGCTATCATTATGATATATCTGTTCCTCATATAAATCCTTTACTATAACAGATTTTGTATTTGTACTAGAATCTATTTTTATTAATGTTCCGTACCAAAAGCTGCCAGAACCCTGATGTGTACCATATTGATAATAAATATCTCCGTTGATTTTAATAATATCGGACACTTTTGGAGAGGTCCGCTCCGTTTCATTCAACGTAATCTTGTCCGTGGTCAGAACAGCTAGCTTTGTCTGTTCCGGAATCAGTGTGTATAATATTAGTTTAGAAGAGGCTTCATTAAATTGAGAAAAATACATTGTGCCATCTATGTTTTTTACAAAACTGAAAGTCATGTTACCTTTATAAATCAGAGTATCTTTCTTGCCGTCATAATCTCTTTTATATAGCTTACTTTCTTCACCTTTAGTAACAGTATAGTAAATACTACTGTCGTCAAGACATATGAGGTGGCCGTTGCAAATAGTTTTTTTATCTTTGGCATCAATGAAAACTGAATAAGTCTGATAAACGTCTTTTTCCCCTACATAGCTGGTATAATACAGGGTGTCATTATGAAGCATCATGCCTAAAACGTCATTCTTTGACGATACGAGCCTAGTTTTATTACCAGTGGCAACCTCCAACCGGTAAATGTCATATGAATATTCATCACCTTCTACTCTCTGAATATAATAGATATTTCCTCTATCTTCCAGCATAGGAGAATATTCGTAAACCACTGCATTAGTAGCTGCATTGGAAATATGGACATTCTGAGGCAGCAGAAAGATAATTATGAAAAAGACTAAAATAAAGTTGAGTATTCGTTTTGTTATTGTGTTCATTGCATACTCCTTATTCTTAAATTGTTTATATTATTAACAGATTCAGGTATTACACCCTAAATTGCGTCGATTAAGTACTATATTACTTGAAATACTATTTCACATATCACTAAATTTACCTTCTTAAAAACAATCTATCTTTTCATATGAGCATTCTTTAAATATCATCATCCTTATCTTAGTATATTAATACTTTCTTTTCAACTACTATATTGGAATTATTAGATTCTCATGTTTTATGGTCAAAAAACAGACCGCAGACGGGCGGTTAGGCCTTGTCTAGGTCCGTTTTCTTTGATGCTTTCGCATTATTATCTATTATGTCGATGAGGATAAACGAGGTTGCCTTTTGGATAATACGGGGCGCCTCGGGACAATTACTATATGACTTCTACAACACTATTCTTCCCTCAAATGCCCGAAGCAACGTAACCTCATCAATGTATTCAAGGTCACCACCCACTGGTATTCCGCTGGCAATTCTACTCACTTTAATACCTGCAGGCTTAATTAATTTGCTGAGATACATAGCAGTTGCTTCTCCCTCTAAACTGGAGTTGGTCGCGATAATTACCTCGTCAACATCTCCCTGCAGACGCAACATCAGCTCCTTGAGTTTAATATCAGCCGGGCCAATACCAAGCATAGGGGAGATTGCTCCATGAAGTACATGATAGACACCGTCAAATTTACCGGTCTTTTCATAAGCAGCTAAATCCCTTGGGTTTTCTACCACCATAATCTGACGTTTATTACGTCCCGGTGAGGAGCAAATGGGGCAAAGTTCTTTATCCGTAAGTGTTAAGCATTCCTTACAGTATTGAATATTCTTCTTTGCCTCTACCATGGAATCTGCCAGACAGGTAACCTGATCCACCGGCATGTTAATTATATGAAAGGCCAGTCTCTGAGCCGACTTTGTTCCTATTCCGGGAAGTCTAGAAAGTTCCTCTATTAATTTACTGATTTGTCTACTATAATAATCCATTCGTATTATGCTCCTTTGTCTTTTCTATCATACTTTATAAGGTGCATATTTTCAAGCTTTATTGATGTGTATTATATAATAACTATATCAAGAAAGCTCTGAAAACCAATATTTTAAAAGGCCTTCAGAGCTTTCTTATATTATATTCTGCTGTAAAAACCTATTAGAAAGGAAAGCCTCCAAGTCCACCAAGATTACCGAGTCCGCCGGTTACTTGACCCATAACTGCTGAGGATTCTTCCTCCATCTTGCGAAGAGCTTCGTTGGCTGCTGCCATGATTAAATCCTCTAACATCTCTACATCTTCAGGATCAACCACTTCTTTTGCAAGCTTAACAGAAGAAATCTCTTTCTTACCGGATACTTTAACTGTAACTGCTCCGCCGCCGGCAGTAGCTTCCCATTCCTTCTCTTCCAGTTCCTTGGTCTTATCTTCCATCTGTTTCTGCATTTTCTGTGCCTGTTTCATTAAATTACCCATATTTCCCGGAATGCCTCCACCCGGAAATCCACCTCTTTTAGCCATATCGTTCAATTCTCCTTTTGAGTTTTTTTAGAAAGGAGATTTTATCTCCTTTTTCTGATTTTTTTAAGGAGATTTTATCTCCTTTTAAGTTTTTTAGAAAGGATAATTCTTCTCCCTTCTAAATTACTAATTATATTAGGTTTACGAAATGATATCTTAATATCTATTTTAGTATTATACCTATTATTTCATTACTATTATAATCTAACTTTATCCATAATGGTATACCTATCTTTTAATTCCGCTAATATGAAATAAGTTTTACTCATACTCGATCGGTACTTTGATTAGTTTCGATAAGTCCGGTACCTCTTCCATATGTTCCTTGCTCCTATCTAAATAACGAACTGAAACCTGAACCTGCTTATGAAGCAGTTGTGCAATGGCATCCTTTATTATTTGCACATGAGTTTCCCTATCTACAAAATCCTTATCGAGTGAATCCGTTACTACAATTTGCAGTCCTTGGTTGCCATCGACACTTAGGGTCGCTCCTTGAAGTACAGAGCCTAAGGCAGGCGATTTTTTAGACAGCTGTGTCAGGATACTCTTCCAGTTCTTCGCCGCTTCCTTTAAATCCTCGGGTAATGCCTCCGGTAGAATCACCGGCTTCTCCTGGGCTGGCTGCGCTTGAATAGGTATACCTTTGGCCGGAGTTTCCTTTGAACTCATTACGACTCCATTTTCCAGCTTTTGCTCGAGCATTTTAAGACGCGCGGTAATGGAATCAAGATTTTGTTCCATTTCCGGTTTGCATAGCTTGATTAAAGTTATTTCAACCATGACTCTTTTCCTAGATGCATAACGTATCTGATTGGAGAGCTCTGAAAAAATCCGTATAAACCTGATTAGTTCCTGTTCATCAATCTTCGCTGCTTCCTGTTTAAGTATTTCTAAATTTTCTGTGGAGACTTCAATAATCATATCAGATATATCTTCTGTTGTTTTTATCAAAAGCAAGTTTCGCATATACCATATAAAATCTATGATGAATTGCCCAAGCTCACGTCCCAAACTCTCGATATCCTCGAGCAGTCGGATGCATGCTGCTACATTCTGCTCCTTGATAAAGCCTAACATTTTTGCAAATACCTGGGTATCTACAGCACCCAATACTTCAAGGACATTGTCATACGTTAATTTTTTCCCAAGATAAAAAGAAATGCATTGATCTAGCAGGCTGAGTGCGTCACGCATAGAACCATCTGCAACTCTTGCAACATATCGAAGTGCTTTTTCCTCTGATTCGATGTTCTCTGCCTGCATCAACTCCGCCAAACGCTCTGAAATTGTATCAATTGTAATTCTTCTAAAATCATACCGCTGACATCTGGATAATATCGTAATTGGAATCTTATGAA
>JAQUYQ010000196.1 GCA_028691795.1 Herbinix sp. | reverse complement strand
ATTAAAAAGATGATTGAAAATAATTGTTGAGCGCATGGATTAAAATGAGTGATTAAATGACAGTGAAATAGTAAGTGTTCATTCAAATGTGATCTAAAGACCTGTATAAGATATAAAATAACAGGACGAATAAAGTTTAAGTTTAAGGAGTTCATATGCATGGAAACTAATATTAAACTGCACGTAAGCAATATTGAAAAATCATTTCCAGGTGTCAAGGCTTTAAAAAATATTGATTTTTCCGTAAGAAAGGGAACTGTACATGCCCTATGCGGAGAAAATGGCGCTGGTAAGTCTACGTTAATGAAAATCATTAATGGGATTTATTCACCTGATAGTGGAACAATATATATTGATGAAGAACCAGTAAAAATACGAAATCCCATCCAAGCTCAAAAACATGGTATTGCTATGATTGCACAGGAATTAAACTATATTTCTGAGATGTCCATAGAAGAGAATCTATTTTTAGGACGGTTACCTGTCAATAAATTAGGCAAGATTAACTGGAAGTACGTACGAAAAGAAACTGTTGAATTTCTGAAAAAAGAAAATTTACCCTACAAACCCGATCAAAAATTAAAGACGTTAACTGTATCTGATATTCAGATGCTAGAAATAATCAAAGCCATTTCCAATAATGCTGAAATTATTGTTATGGATGAACCTACATCTGCAATTACACAAAAAGAGGTCGAAACCTTACATAATAAAATTATTCAACTTAAGAACAAAGGCGTAAGCATTATTTATATATCACATAAAATGGAAGAAGTTTTCAAAATTGCCGACGATATTACCATATTGCGTGATGGTGCTGTTGTTGGAACATATCCCGCTCAGGAGCTGGATATGGATAAGGTAATTACCTTGATGGTAGGCCGTAAAATTGAAGATGTCTATCCAAAAGAAGAAGTTCCCATAGAAAATACGTTGCTGGAAGTAGAATATTTATGCAGCGAAAATGTATATAAAGATATTTCATTTCATGTAAATGCAGGTGAAATTGTCGGATTTTCAGGACTTATGGGCGCAGGCAGAACTGAAGTCATGCGTTCGGTATTTGGGCTTGACCCGGTTACTTCAGGCAGGGTAATAGTAAAAGGTAAAGAAGTAAAAATAAAAAATCCCAAAAGTGCAATAAAAAATGGTATCGCAATGATGTCTGAAGACAGAAGAAGGTATGGCATTATACCTATAAGAAACGTCTTGGAAAATGCCAGTATATGCAGCCTTGAAAAAGTGATTTATAAGGGTTTTAACCATTCAAAAAAAGAACGCAGGATTGTGGGAGAATATTTCGAAAAAATCAAAGTGAAAACGCCAACTTTAGAAACTGCTATACAGGCCTTAAGCGGTGGAAACCAGCAAAAAGTTCTGTTTGTAAGATGGATGATCCGTAATTCAGACATACTGATATTGGATGAGCCTACAAGAGGAATTGATGTTGGAGCAAAATTTGAAATATATAAGCTGATGACAGAATTAGCAAAGGCAGGGAAGGGAATTATTATGGTTTCCTCCGAGCTCCCTGAGCTGATCGGAATGTGTGACCGTATTTATATCATGAGTAAGGGACTGCTTAAAGGCGAGCTTCAAAGACAAGACTTTTCGCAAGAAACAATAATGAAACATTCAATTTGAGTGAGAAATATTCAATCTGCAAGAAATATTTAATTTGAGCATTTGAAATCGGGGGAGAGAAATATGTTTAAAAATTCTGTTAGTGTAAAAAAAATAACTGAAAGATTCTCAATATTTATTGTATTACTTGTTATGTTCTTTGTTTGTAGTATATTAAATTCAAATTTTCTATCAGCGCCTAATTTAACCAACATTGCAAGACAGCTGGCAGTAAGTACTGTTATTGCATATGGAGAAATGCTGCTTATTATCAGCGGAATGCTTGACCTTTCAGCCGGAGCAGTTTTGGCACTGTCTGGTGTATTATCGGTAAGTTACTATAAATCATCAGGTTCCCTTATTGGAGCATTTTTCGTAGCTATCTTAGTCAGTGTATTATGTAACCTTATAAATGCAGCAATGGTAGCAGATTTCAAACTTCCGCCTTTCATCGCTACATTAGCTATGATGACAATTGCACGTGGCGCTGCATTGCTATATACAAAAGGTCAGAATATATTACAGCTTAAGGATTATACCATTTTCGGACAAGGATCAGTAGCAGGAATACCAATGCCAATTATTTTTCTTGCAGTAATTACGGTGATCATCTGGTATATCTTAAGACATACACGGCTAGGACGATCACTATATGCAATAGGGGGTAATGAAGAAGCATCAATTGCATCTGGTATCAACGTTCGTTCAGTAAAATATTATGTTTTTATCATAAATGGAATTCTGGTAGGTATCGCAGGAGTTTTGTTTATGTCACGTGTAAATGCAGGACTGCCTAATGGCGCAATAGGCTATGAAATGGAAGGATTAACAGCAGCTATCGTTGGTGGAACTAGTTTTTCCGGAGGAGTAGGAACAACAATGGGCACATTGGCCGGCGGATTCATAATTGGTTTTTTGAATAATATCATGAATCTGACTGGAGTTGACTCATATGTACAGCAGATTACAAAGGGTGTCATCATTGCACTTGCAGTTATTTATGATATTAACTCAAAAAACAGAAAAACAAGAAGAGTTATATTGGAAGTGGAAAAGCCTAAGCAAAATATTGGATTGAATTAAAAATATTTTGATTAAGCACCTGATTAAGATCCTTTATAGGATGAAGTTTATTGCAAATTTACTGCAATAAATGAAAACTTACTTATATCATAAGAGGAGGAAGTAAAATGAAAAAAAGAAAAATCTCTTTATCAGCAGCATGTCTTGCATTAGTAGTAGCATTATTTGCTGGCTGCGGAGCTGGGTCAAGTTCAAATCCAAGTACAGCTTCAGAAGCAAGTGTAGCATCAAGTGCTCCATCTGAGGCTGCAAGTACTCCTGCAGCAAAACAGTATAAGGTAGCCTATATTGCAAGAGCTCAGTCAGATTCCTTTGCAGCATGGTTATGCAACGAGATCAAAGCAGAAGCAGCTGCTAATTACAAAGACATAACACTTGAAGTATTCGACGGCGAAGCAAATGATGATAAAGAGAATACCATGATCGAAAATGCCATTGCCAACAAATTCGATGCAATTATCATACAGGCAAACAATGGAGAAGCTCAAAGACCATACATAGAAAAAGTTGTTGCTGCAGGAATCAAATGTATTACAACCAATCCCCGTGTATCTGATATAAAGGGAGCATCATCAGTAGATGCACAGCCATATGACCAGGGAGCAGTAAATGCAAAAGCAGCATTAGCACAGATTCCTCAAAATGCAAAAGTAGTTGTGTTAAACGGACCTGCTGGTAACTTCCACAGCACAGAAAGAAGAAAAGCATGGCAGGCAGAATTCTTTGACAAGAGACCTGACATAAAAGTTTTAGCTGAAGACATAGCAAACTGGAATAAAGATGAAGCTATGAAGAAAATGGAAGACTGGGTAATAGCATATGGTGCAATAGACGCAATCATATCCATGAATGACAATATGTGTGCTGGTGCACTGGAAGTAGTTTCAGGTAAAGACCAATACAAAAATATATTATCCTACGGTGTTGATGGAACAGCAGAAGCATGTCTATTGATTCAGGAAGGCAAAATGACATCAACAGCATTACAATCTGCTATCGACCTTGCACAATTGAATATGAAGACAGTACATCAACTTTTGACAGGTGAAAAAACCGACGTTAGTGTTGATATACCTGCTCCGATAATCAACAAGGATAACGCTGACCAATATGTTGAAATGTACAAAAAGACTGGATTAATCAAATAAGCCATTTTACATGAGATTGCTGACAAGTATGTGCTTGTCAGCAATCTTAATAAAAATCATATAAAAATCTTATAAAAATCTAAATCAAATCAATCAAATATTCAAATTAAATCAAATAAATAGATTTTAAATCTAACAAGGAGGATTGGCATAAGTAATTATTATGCCAGACGGATTTATGAAAAATAGAGCAGCATTTATGACTGGTATAGATAAAATGGAGATTAGAGATGTTCAAATGCCAGTGCCCAAGGCAAAGGAAGTATTGATAAAACTTGAATACGTTGGTATATGCGGTTCTGATGTGCATTATTTCCATGATGGAAGGTGCGGAGATTATGCAGTAGAAGGAGACTTTATATTAGGTCATGAGTGCGCTGGTACGGTAGTGGGCTTGGGCGAAGGTGTAGAAACTTTGAAGGTTGGAGACCGTGTTGCTTTAGAAC
>JAQUYQ010000038.1:14626-20676 GCA_028691795.1 Herbinix sp. | reverse complement strand
TTTTCTGTTATTTTCTTACCCATTGATACTCCTCCTTTGATTGTTGATAACGGTAAATATTTCATTTAGGCTATGTGATAATAATACATTAAAGTTTGACCAAAAACATTGATTCAAATCACATTTACTTAAAATTATACGATTTTTTATCTTATTATCAAAAAAGAACTGTGACCCTATGTGCTACAGTTCTTTCTTTCTCTGAGTTTGCGTTGCTGATCAACCTCTCAAAGTGCCTAAAATCAATTATTTTTAGATATCTTTCCGATGTAGTGCAATCACTGTCTCCACATGCACACTATGGCTAAACTGATCCACAGCTTGTACTTTAACAAGTTCATAATCCTTCTCACACAAATATTTCAAATCCCTTGCCAGCGTTGCTGGGTCACAGGACACATAAACTACTCTTTTTGGTGCCATTGCTAGTATCGTATCAAGCAAGCTTTGTTCACAGCCTTTTCTTGGAGGGTCAACGACAATAACATCGGCATATATTTTCTCTTCCTTATAGGCTCTTGGCAATATCTCTTCTGCTGCCCCAACAAAGAATTCAGCATTATCTATTCCGTTAATCTGCGCATTCATCCTCGCATCTTCTATTGCCTGTGGAATAATTTCTACTCCATATACCTTTTTTGCTTTTTGCGCAAGAAATAAGGATATTGTCCCTATACCACAATAGAGATCCCAAACAACCTCATCTCCATGCAAATCTGCATAATCTAATGCAATATCATACAGTTTCTTGGTCTGAATCGGATTCACCTGATAAAAAGATAACGGTGATATACGATAACTTACTGTACCAATTTGATCGGTGATATAAGGCTCTCCCCATAATGGTATTATCTTTTCACCTAGAATTATATTGGTCTTCTCTTTATTCACATTCAGGCAGATGCTTTTCATCCCTTGAATATTAATTAAACCTTTTATGAGTTCCTCCTTATGGGGAAACTCTGTACCGTTAATGACCAGACACACCATAATTTCACCCGTACTATAACCTACCCGAGTTAAAATATGACGCAGTAACCCCTTATGAATCTCCTCTGAATATGGCTCAATTTTATATTTTTCTATAAATGATCTTATATAGTGAAGGATTTCGGTATTTACTTCAGCTCCGATATAACAATGCTCCGTATCAATAATTGCATGGGTTCTTCCTGCATAAAAACCAATGGCAATGCTGCCATCCTTATTTCTTCCCACCGGAAATTGTGATTTGTTACGGTAATAATAGGGCTCGTCCATTCCACTGATTGGCTCCATGACAACATCCGTAAAACCGCCAATGCGGGTTAAACAGTTACGTACCTTATTTTCTTTATACTCAAGTTGCTTTTGATACTCTACATGCTGAAGCTGACAGCCTCCGCACCTAGCTGCTATCTGACATCTTGGCTCTACCCGGAATGTTGAGGGCTTAATTAACTTTATCAGCCTTGCATATCCATAGGTCTTCCCTGTCTTCATTACCTGTACCAGGGCTTTATCACCCATTACAGTATCCTTCACAAACAGGGTATAACCATTATATCTTCCGATTCCTTCGCCTTCTGATCCGATATCTTCTATAGCAATTTCAACCTGATCATTCTTTTTTACTGATGCCTGCATATTAATATCACCTATTCTACCTTGTTTCTTTCTACTGCTCGCCACTTACCATGTATCTTAGAATTACCTAATTTACGAAATTCAAAGTTATTGGATTGAAATACAATCTAATTCTTTTAATACTGTTACTTCGACTATATCCTATCATTATCATATATATTGATTAATTAGACATCGGCCTATTTACTTTATGCTTCTCCTGATATTCGATTCAAACAGTCTCTGGTATCCCATCCATTCCACTTTCGGATCGCCTGAGTTAAGCAGCTCCGTCATTGTCTGCATCTTCGCGTCAGTATTGTCTGCAAAATGAAGTGCCATCGCCTCAGCAGTTGCCGGCTTTTTCGGTGAACCATACTCCAATTCGCCATGGTGAGCTAAAATGCAGTGTATCAGTTCATTTGACAGCTTTTCAGGGAATTTGCTCATATTCTGAATTTGATTGCTTACCTTATTTGCTCCTATAAATATATGTCCAAGTAACTGCCCATCGTCCGTATAATCATTCTCCGGAAAAGAAGACAGCTCCTCCAGCTTACCGATATCATGAAAAAGTGCAGCTGTGATCAGTAAATCCTTATTCAGGATCGGATAACTGGTCGTATAATATTCACAAAGCTTTACAACACTTAATGTGTGCTCCAATAATCCTCCTACAAAGCCGTGGTGTACACTCTTTGCAGCGGAATGATTTTTAAAGCTTTTAACAAATTCCTTATTATCAATAAAGAAGTATTCTGCCAGAGCCTTCAAATTTGGTTCCTTAATTGCAAGAACAAAATCCTTTATCTCATTGTACATGGTTTCTACATTTTTCGTAGTAACCGGGAAATAATCCTCTGGATAATATTCTCCTTCACGTCCTTTATAAATCTTACTAACGTTAAGCTGGAGGGAATCCTGAAAGCTGTTAACCCTTGCATCAATATGTACGAAATCCATCGAATCATATTGTTCTATTTCATTGCTGAAGTCCCAAATCTTTGCATCAATTGTTCCTGTCTTATCCTGTAATATTAAGGAAACATAGCTCTTTCCGCTCTTTCCTGTTAAAGTCTGTTTTGATTTACATAAATATATTTCATTTTTAATAAAATCGTTTTCTCTTAAATCTTGAATAAATCGCATTTTCTCCATGACCTTTCTAATCAATTCATTTCATATTCATCAATATTATACCCTACCCCGGAGGATATATAAAGTATAAAATTATTTTAGCAGATTTTATCGCTACAAGATGAATCGATAAGTCGATTCACACATGAATAAAAAATGTTGTAAACAGGTTATTAATCAATAATCCAATTTGGATTTTCCTGTTTACAACATTACTATTATCTCTTATAAAATTTTAATTCACCTTTTCGATAAGTAATACACTCAATACTATTTCTATATCCTTTGTCCCATTTGTTCTGCTAATTTTAACGTTAATCTTATCTCCCGGTTGATATTCGGTTATTGTATCATAAAAATTACTTGAACTTAATATTGTCGATTCATTAACCTCAAGAATAATATCTCCATTCTGAACTCCGGCATCAAACGCAGGTGAATCAGCTAATACTTCTTTAATATAAATACCATTGGTGATATTGTGCTCTTGCTTAACATCATCTGTAATATCATCCGCCTTAACACCGAAATAAACGCGGGGTTCCTTGTTACCCATTTCTTCAATAATAGGCAATAGCTTACTAATTCCGATCACAGTATTTAAATCTTCGTTCTCATCTTCCTTGAGGGTACGTGTTATTATACCAACCACTTTTCCATCCATATTGACAATAATACCGTCACTGCTTTTATTATCTAAAATATTGGTATTAAACAAATCCAGCCTGTTATCTGTAATGTTTGCAATGCTTCCCTTACTGGTAACCATACCAATTTCCATAGAATTAGAATGACCATTTGGACTACCTAAGGCAATGATAGGACTTCCGACTGTTACTGAATAGGATTCCCCAAGTGTTGCCGTTTGAAGGCTGTTCTTGTAGGTCTCAGGGATGTCCTCAATTGCAACAGCAATCAGCGCCAGATTAATTTCACTATCATATTCTTGAAGAACAGCATCCACCGCTACTGAATCAGCAAATACTATTTTAATACTTTTCGCATCCTTAACCCTATCAAGACTAACTAAAACCAGTAAGTCCTTCGTATTGTTATAAACAATCACTCCGGTTGTATTTATCGTTTTTGTTACGGTTTTACCGAACAAATCCTTTACATAAAATTTACTTTTAATATTAAGTATTGACTTATTAACATTATGAGCTACCTCTCTAATGTCATTGTTCATGCTTAAATAATCATCCAGATCCGCAGCAATTGATTGTTCAAGAATTATCGGTTCCGGATCAGGTGTTTCTGTTACTACTACCCCAGTATCGCACTCTTGAGCTTCTGAAGCATTATTTGTATTTTGAGGACATTCTGTAGGAAAGCTAACCGGCGTTCCAGTCTCTTCTTCTTTATTCATGAATTTATTCAGTTTGGTTTCAGCAACAGTGAATGTAATTGCAGCTGTGATACCGAATAAAATCGCAAGACTTATTGTTTTCATCGGAGGATATAGCATTTTCTTTATTTTTTTTCTTTTTTTCTCAATCACTTGCTCTTTGATAAATTCGAAATTATTGTTGTCCTTTTCGTTCGCAGACATTTAAGTTCTCCTTATAGAAGCTCTGTTATTATCGAAGAATTTAGTAATACATAAGTCCTATTTTATCACCAAATTATGAACATATTATGAATTATTTGTAAACAAACAAGGGTGGTCATCTGCATAACATAAAAATATAACGTATACGATTGCATATAAATTCATCTCAATGGTGATTAGACTTATGACACTCATACTTTTAATTAACAAATTACAAACATTTAACAAAAAGTTGATTACAGATTTCACATAAAGTGATTACCATAAATATGTAATAAAATCGGTTGTATAAATATCCAATATGAGGTGCCTGAATGAACGACAAAATAAAAGAAGCATTAGAGCATATAATCAGCAAAAAACAAATCAAGACTGTATTCCAACCTATCATTTCTCTAAAAGACGGAAGTATATTAGGGCATGAAGCATTAAGTAGAATCACCTGTAATAGTGTAATTAACAATCCGGAGATGCTATTTTCTGTAGCAGGTGAATATAACCGGCTATGGGATTTGGAGCTTCTATGTAGGACAACTGCCTTAGAAACAGCATATAAATTTATGATACCTCCTTATAGTAAAATGCTGTTTATCAATGTTAACCCTAATATAATGCATGATGAAAAGTATAAAAAGGGATTTACGAAAGATTTTTTGCTACAGTTTCATATGAAACCACAGAATGTAATCTTTGAGATTACCGAAAGGAACGTTATATTAGATATGAGAGGATTTTTGTCTACTATTAATCATTATAGGAGTCAGGATTACAAAATAGCCATCGATGATGCCGGTGCTGGATATTCAGGTTTAAATTTAATCAGTGATGTAAATCCGAATTTCATTAAACTTGATATGAAGTTGATTAGAGGTATTGATACAGATAATTTGAAATATGCGTTGGTAAAGGGAATGGTCGAGCTTTCTAAGGCATCTCAAATTAATTTAATTGCAGAAGGGATTGAAACCCATGAGGAATTAGAAACCTTGATACATCTTGGTGTTCAATATGGTCAAGGATATTACATTCAAAAGCCGTCATCCGAGGTATATGAAATAGGTGATGAAATTCATCAGGCTATTTTATTAATAAATCAGCGGAACAATCAAATTCTATTTAACAGTATTTCGAATACGAATATCAAAAGTCTATGCACTTATACCGGGATTGTTTCATCCACGGTCACTTCTAATTATGTCTATAATATTTTCAAACAAAATCCCAACTTTTTTGGATTATGTGTCGTTGAAAATGAAATTCCATTGGGAATTATAACTCATGAGAAGCTAGCATTAAAAATGAGTGGACATTTCGGATATTCGTTATACCAGAATAAATCAATTTCTGAAGTTATGGATCAAAATTTTTTATCTGTAGATTATCAAACTCCCATAAGTATTGTATCCTCTCTGGCAATGCTACGATCAAACGATAAACTCTATGATTTTATTGTAATTACAGAAAATGATAAGTATATCGGTACCGTAACAATTAAAGACTTACTCCAAAGAGCAGCAGAAATTGAAGTAGATAATGCCAAGCATCAAAATCCACTGTCTGGCCTTCCAGGTAATCTGATCGTAGAACAAAAACTGAGTTATTGTGTAGATTGTAATAGTATGTATAGTGTAGCTTATATTGATATTGATAATTTTAAAGCTTTTAATGATGTTTATGGATTTGAAAATGGAGACTTAGTTATTAAATTATTAGCAAATATCCTTAAAAATAATATTCCCAAGGAATTTTTCATTGG
>JAQUYQ010000038.1:0-14526 GCA_028691795.1 Herbinix sp. | reverse complement strand
AAACCAGAAATTGAAATAGCTGTTCCTGTATTAAAAGATGGAGATGTAATCGGTGCGCTAGTTGGACGAATGGAGGCCGATTCCTTGAGTGAAATTACAAAGGATATCGGTTATAGAAAAAACGGATATTCCTTTATAATGAATAATCTGGGAACAATTATTGCACACCCTGATACCCGTAAAGTAATTGAACGATATAATCCGATTAAAGAATCTGCAAATAATCCGGATTTGAAAATTATTGCTAATGCATTTCAGCAAATGATACAGGATAAATCAGGCGCTATAACTTTTAAAAATGAAGACAGTATATTTTATGCCGGATTTGCTCCAATCGAGGGAACTGACTGGATATTTGTAATCACCGCAGATCAGGGTGAAGTGATATCAGTAATTCCCAGAATGATCAAAATTATATTAATGGTTATGCTTCTTGTTTTTGTATGCAGCTTTGGGATAGTTTATCTACTCAATAGCACTTTAACGAAACCCTTAATCGAATTGACAAAGCACTCGAAACGAATAAGTGATCTGGATATACAGGAAAATATCGCAGAAGCTTATTTAAACCAAAAGGATGAAATCGGGACATTATCCGGAGCATTTCAAATTTTAACTATAAACCTAAGAGAAATAATCAATGAATTAACCGAATCAGCAAATCAGGTTTCAGATACCGCACGGGAATTAACAGCAACCTCCCAGCAATCGGCTTACGTCTCGGAAGAAATCTCCCGCACGGTAGAGGAAATAGCGAATAGTGCAAGTGAGCAGGCAAAGGATACTGAGACAGGTTTATCACAAGTAAACTTGCTGGGACAAAAGTTAGATATAAACCATCAGCACATGGTCAATTTGAATATGACCACGGGTCAAGTAATTAAATTAGTTAACGATGGATTGAAAGATATTGAAAAACTTATTTCAATAACAAATGATAATGACTCAGCTACAAAGAATGTCTGTGATATTATTCTGCAGATGAAAAAAAGCTCAGAACAGATTGGCGATACTAGCAGGATAATCTCGGATATAGCACGACAAACTAACCTGTTAGCGTTAAATGCCTCAATTGAGGCAGCCAGAGCCGGTGAATTTGGTAAAGGTTTTGCAGTTGTTGCTGATGAAATTCAAAGTTTATCTGATCAGTCTGCAAAATCAACGAAGTATATTGATGAAATTATTGCTGATTTACAAAAAAATATAAAACAAGCGGTGGATAGAACGAATCGAATTACGTTTACCTCCGAAGAACAACATAAAAGCATATCCGATACTATTCTAAAATACCAAGACATTTCTGGGGCTATAAAGGAAGCAGAGATGGCAGTTGCAGAGTTGAACAGTTCTGAAAAGGATATGGCATCCTCTAACACTCAGATAAAAGTCATGCTGCAATTACTATCATCAATAGCAGAACAAAATGCAGCATGCTCACAACAGGCAGCTTCCAGCATGGAAGAACAAACTGCATCAGCATTAGTGATTGCGGATATCAGCGATCGTTTGACTGATTTGTCAGAAAATCTAAGAGCAACTTTTACCAGATTTAAAGTATAATATATGATTTTGATGTCATAAATCGGTATATCATATTGAATATAATATATGCACTTATATTCATCTCAATCTACAAATACCACTTATGACACTTGAATTATAGTATTTAGGAAAACCTCCAAAATTAATATGGTAGAATTTATGATGAAACCACTTTCTGATTAAGAATATAAGTATTCTAACCGGAAAGTGGTTTTGTATTGGGAATAACAGGTTACTGTTCACACCCCAGCCAAAGCTGATGATGTGATTTCGGCAAATGTTTCCGAAATCACAGAGGCGGACTTCTAGCAGGTGTGTGAACAGTAACAATAACAGCTGTCGACTTTTAATTTCTCATAATTAACTGTTTTAATTCTTTACAAGTTAAGGTAAAATAGATATAGTACATGATTTCTTCGTAATAGGAATTTTATAGGTAAAAGAATTGAATAGTCCACAGAAAGGTAATACGTTATGAACGAAAAAGCATTAAGAACGCTTGAATATAATAAAATTATTGATAAATTAACGATACTCGCCGGTACAGGCCATGGCAAGGAGCTGTGTGCACATTTACTTCCTCACACTGATCTGGCTACCATTAAAAGGCTTCAGACAGAAACCTCCGATGCACTCTCCCGTATACTTCGAAGAGGAAGTGTATCCTTTAGCGGTATTCATGACATCAGACCCTCTATCATGCGATTGAAAGTAGGCTCTACCTTAAGTACCACCGAACTGCTGCACATCAGCTCGGACCTGGATGCGGCCCTGAGAGTGAAAGCCTACGGTGGGTATACCGGTAAAGATAGCGAAGCTCAGAATGAGGATTCCTTAACGGAACACTTTGCCGGTTTAGAACCTCTGACCCCTCTGAATAACGAGATCAAACGCTGTATTATATCCGAGGAAGATATAGCAGATGACGCCAGTCCCGCCTTAAAATCTGTCAGACGATCCATTCATAACACCAATGACCGAATTCACAGCGATCTGTCCTCCATTTTAAATTCCTCAAGAACCATGCTTCAGGATAATATTATTACAATGAGAAACGGTCGTTACTGCCTTCCCATCCGAGCAGAATTCAAAAGCCAATTTCAAGGAATGATACATGATCAATCCTCAACCGGTTCCACACTATTTATCGAACCAATGGCAATTGTACGTCTGAATAATGAACTCAAGGAGCTCTCCATCAAGGAACAGGAAGAAATCGAGAAGGTTTTGGCAGACCTTAGCAACCAAGCCGCGGAGCATACCGATAATCTGGAGTATGATTTTACTACATTATCCGAACTTGACTTTATATTTGCAAGAGCTACTCTATCGAGGCAAATGAAAGGTTCTGAACCTATCTTTAATAAAAATGGAATCCTTAATATTAAAAAGGGCCGCCACCCCTTAATTGATTCCAAAAAGGTGGTACCGATTGACATTATGCTAGGTAAGGATTTTAGCATGTTGATTATCACAGGCCCTAACACCGGTGGTAAGACGGTTTCCTTAAAAACAGTAGGACTTTTAACACTAATGGGACAGGCTGGTCTGCACATCCCCGCTTTTGACGGTTCACAGCTTGCCGTATTTGAGGAAGTATATGCCGACATTGGTGATGAGCAGAGTATTGAGCAGAGCCTCAGTACCTTCTCCTCTCATATGACAAATATCGTAACTATTTTGAATAAGGCAGATAACCAGTCCTTAGTTCTTTTTGATGAATTGGGTGCCGGAACGGATCCTACGGAAGGAGCTGCCCTTGCAATGTCCATTCTGTCCTCCCTTCACAAAAGATCAATTCGTACTATGGCAACCACACATTACAGCGAATTAAAAGTGTATGCCTTATCCACACAGGGTGTATCCAATGCCTCCTGTGAATTTGATGTCGAAACCCTAAGGCCCACCTACCGCTTATTAATCGGTATACCTGGCAAGAGTAATGCATTCGCTATCTCTTCTAAGCTTGGTCTTCCGGACTATATTATCGAGGGTGCCAAGGAACAGATTGGAAAGCAGGATAAGAGCTTTGAAGATTTAATCAGTGATTTGGAAGCAAACCGCGTCACCATTGAGAAGGAACAAAGCGAAATATCAAAATATAAAGCAGAAATTGAACAGCTAAAGAAAAACCTCGACCGTAAAAATGAAACTCTGGACGCAAACCGTGATCGTATTCTTAAGGAAGCCAAGGAACAAGCAGCCGGAATTCTTCAGGGTGCAAAAGAGTTTGCCGATCAAAGCATTCGTAAATATAACAAATGGATGCAGGCGGGTGGCAATATCAAGGATATGGAAAATGAGCGTAATTCTTTACGTGAACAGATCAGTGAAAGTGAAGCTGCTAAGTTAAAACAACAGAAAAAGCCAGGTAAAAATACCTCGGCAAAGGATCTTAAGATTGGTGACTATGTTAATGTAATCAAGTTGGGTTTAAAAGGAACCGTAAGTACCCTTCCCAATGCAAAAGGTGATCTATTTGTTCAAATGGGAATTCTTCGTTCTCAAGTGAACCTTAAGGATATCGAAGTATTAGAGGAAGAAGTAATTACTGCCCCTGGCTATAACAAGACACAGGGCGGTAAAATTAAAATATCCAAGTCAGCAACCATCCATCCGGAAATTAATCTAATTGGTAAAACAGTGGATGAAGCTTTATCAGAACTAGATAAATATTTGGACGATGCCTATCTGGCTCACCTGCCACAGGTTACCATCATACACGGCAGAGGCACCGGAGCCTTAAAAAATGCTATTCATGCTCATTTGAAGAAATTAAAGTATGTGAAGTCCTTCCGTATCGGCGGTTTTGGAGAAGGTGACCACGGAGTTACAATTGTGGAGTTTAAGTAGCAACTGAAAAGGAGGAAACTCCTTTTATAAAACCAGGAGGGAGGAAACTCCTTTCAAAAATTGAAAGGAGTTAAATTACCATGATAGCGAAACAAAAAATACTGATTGTTGACGACGATGCTAATATTGCCGAACTCATTTCCTTATATTTAACGAAGGAATGTTTTGATACTCTGATTGTAAATGATGGTGAGGCAGCAATACAGCAATTCGCACTTTATCAGCCTAATCTGGTTCTACTGGATTTAATGCTTCCCGGTATCGATGGTTATGAAGTATGCCGTGAGATACGTAAGACCTCTTCCGTACCTATCATCATGCTTTCAGCAAAAGGTGAGATCTTTGATAAGGTATTAGGTCTCGAATTAGGTGCGGATGACTATGTGATAAAGCCCTTTGATTCCAAGGAATTAGTTGCTAGAGCACGTGCCGTCCTGCGCCGTTTCCATCCGTCTGTAAAGGAAGAAGCAGACACTGAACTACTTCCTACCGGTGATTATGTATCCTATCCTGATTTACTAATTAACATAACGAATTATTCGGTACAATATTACGGTGACAATATCGAAATGCCGCCAAAAGAATTAGAGTTATTGTATTTTCTCGCCTCCAATCCAAACCAGGTATTTACAAGAGAACAGCTTCTTGATCATATCTGGGGTTATGAATATTTCGGAGATACCAGAACAGTTGATGTCCATATCAAACGCCTTAGGGAGAAAATAAAGGATCACAATGATTGGAGCCTCGCTACGGTATGGGGAATCGGCTATAAATTTGAAACCAAGGGACAACGAAGATAGAAAGGGTGGTGTAGGCGATGAAGAAGACGCTGTGGTCAAGATTATTGATATGTTATCTCATAGCAGGAGTATTGGTATTCTTACTTCTGAATACATATGGCATGGATCTTCTTAATAATCGCCTGCGCGAGGACAAAACAAGTCTTTTAATACATGAGGCAGATTTAATTGAGTCAAAATATTTGGCCATTTTAAATGGTGAAAATGAAAGTCTGGTTAATTTCAATTTACAACTAAAATCAATCGAAACATTTGTTGGCCTCCGCGTCTGGCTTGTAGATGTGGATGGTACCATTATCGCAGACAGCAAGGGTAATGCATTACAGCAAAATGTATACGAACTCGATCCAAACCTTCTTAATGAAAATATTTCTGATAATAACTATTATGAAGGTATCTTTACGGAACCAATGCTTAGTTTTACTCGAAAAGTAACTTATAACTATGATCTCAGCGGTTATATCATTCTTCATATTTCTGAAAAGGAAATTACCGAAAAGGCCATCTATTATTTTGACGTAATTAATATATGTTTTCTGGTTTTCCTGCCACTGCTCTTCTTGCTATTCCTTTATATTTACTATATAACTGCAATACCATTAAAGAATTTGATGAAAGCCGCAAAACAATATTCCTCCGGTAATTATAATTACTCCCTTCAACTAAAGGGTTTGAATGAATATCGGGATTTGGGAGCAGCCATCTCTTATATGTCCGGTGAATTGGCCAATCTTGATGCTTATCAGAAGAAATTCGTGGCTAATATTTCTCATGATTTTAGGTCGCCATTAACTTCGATTAAGGGATATACTGTGGCTATGAAGGATGGAACCATTCCCTATGAAATGCAGGACAAATACCTTAATATTATACTATTTGAGACAGAAAGACTGACAAAATTAACTTCAAGTCTGTTAGAATTAAATCGCTTTGAAAATAAGAGAGCCTTTCTTGATATCACTTCCTTTGATATTAATCATATCATCAAGAAAATTGCCGAAAGCTTTGAAGGTTCCTGCAGAGACAAGAAAATTACCTTAAACCTCGTATTCTCCGCCAAGGTAACCAAGGTAGATGCCGATATGGGTAAAATCCAACAGGTCCTATATAATTTAATCGATAATGCTATAAAATTCAGTCATTCTAATTCAAAAATCAAGGTATCCACAGAAGAAAAAGGGGATAAAGTATTTGTATCTGTAAAAGATTACGGTATTGGAATCCCTAAAGATTCAATTAAAAAAATCTGGGAACGTTTTTATAAAACAGATACCTCAAGGGGTAAAGATAAAAAAGGAACCGGCCTCGGTCTCTCTATCACCAAAGAAATTATACAGGCACATAATGAGAATATCAACGTAATCAGTACAGAGGGCGTCGGCACCGAATTTATATTCTCGTTGAACAAAACTTCGGAGGAAGAAGATTAAAACAGTTTATTTATTATAGAGCTTGGAGATTAATTAAAGAAGTTTTTGTGCAAATAAGAATATTTTTATAAATACTAATCCCTTACCGCAAATACATGTTATTTTGTAAAGATTAACTGCTTTCTACTATTAAAAAAGCTCCTATAAGACAGATAACAGGCAATAAACGAAGAAATGGAAGTCGTCGAAAGCAGCATAAACGTAACCATTATCTGATACTTTATAGCTTCTATCGGTGATGAACCTGCAAGAATTAATCCGGTCATCATACCTGGGAGGGATACAATTCCCAACGTCTTCGCAGAGTCAATCGTTGGCAGCATACCCGTTTTTATCGAGTCCCGAATAATTTCAATCGAGGAAGGCAATATATCCGCCCCTAACGAAAGCTTTGTTTCCACTTCATCCCGTTTGTTTTTAAAATCAGATGTTATTTGCTTATAACATAGCCCTAATGCCACCATTGCATTACCGATAATCATGCCACTTACAGGGATAATCTGGTACGGCTCATAATGTATCGTCTTTGACAAAACAAGGATCGTCAAAGTTACTATCGTTCCAACTGTAATAGATAAGAAAGATATTGCAAGTCCCTTTTTAATAGCCTTTCCTCTTTTTGCAGCGTTATATGCAGCATTAAATATCATGAAAAGTAACAATAGGGTTGTAAATACAGGGTTTTTAAAACCAAAAATATATTCTAAAATGTATCCTACAATAACTAGCTGGATTACAGCCCTGACAACGCCAATGATGATATCCTTTTCAAGTTTGAGCTTATGCCAATAGGAGAAAAAAAGTGTCACAAGTACGAGAGAAGATGATATAAGTAACGATGTTATATTAATTGCATTTGAACCGTTCATTTCAACACCTCCAATGATTTGATTTCGCCAGCTTCTATTGCCAAAAGTTTATTTGCATATTTCCTGCTTTGTTCAAGGTTATGTGTTATCCACAAGACAGTTATACCTTCCTTATTCAGCGATGTAATGACGTTTTCTACGATTTTTGTATTGTCCACATCAAGCGCAGAGGTAATTTCGTCTAAAAGCAGAATTTCAGGTTTGAAAAGTAAACTCCTAATCAGAGCTATCCTTTGCTTTTCGCCTCCAGAGAGGTTTTTCGTGTCTTTATTTAAATAATCGATAGTCATGTGAAATAAAAAAAATAATTCACTTACTCTTTTTTGGTCGAGCTTTACGTTCCTTATAGAAAAAGGAAAATTGATATTTTCCATCACTGTATCGCCAAATAGATAAGGTGTCTGAAAACAGTATGCTATACTTTTCCTCAATTCCGTTGGGCTATAATCGATAAAATTATTACCTTTGAAATTTATTTTTCCATTCGTGGGACTAATTAAGTGACTGCATAGTTTAAGGAACGTACTTTTACCGCTGCCTGACGGACCAACGATTGATATAAAATCACCTTGATCAATACTTACAGATAAATTTTTAAGAATAGTTTTATCATCATTAGCAAAAGATACGTTCTGAAATTCCAGTAATGACAAAATATACACCTCCGTTTTTTATTCGTTAATCGTTATCAAGGGAAAATAAGGTGTCTTTATTGACATTACTCAAAAGTTCACCAAGTAGTTCCTTAAGTTTCTCAAATTTTCTTAGGTTAATTAATGTACCCTACATAAAGGAAAATCCGCCATGGAGGGCGGATTTAGGTGCAATGGACATGTAAGACCATTTGTAGCAACCTGTAAAAACTTTAAAATTATGCCTCATCCCAACTATGATGGTGCAGTTTGCCTTCCAGTCTCATACCTTCAAAATTATTCTGTCTTAAGGCTTCATAAAGAATGATAGCTACAGAATTTCCAAGATTAAGGGATCTGATATCCCCAATCATAGGAATTCGTATGGTATTCTCCTTATTCTTCAACAGAAGCTCCTCCGGAATACCTGCACTTTCCTTGCCAAACATAATATAACAATCCGCATCATATTCCACATGAGTATAAGAATGCTGTGCCTTGGTTGTAGCCATATAAATTTTTGCATTCGGATTTTTCTCTAGAAAATCCTGATAATTATCATATACAGTGACATCAAGATCCTTCCAATAATCAAGACCGGCCCGCCTGATTTCTTTTTCACTTAAGCGAAAGCCCATCGGCTCAATCAAATGTAGTTTCGTACCTGTTGCAACACAGGTCCTCCCGATATTGCCTGTGTTTGCAGGTATCTCTGGCTCCAATAATACGATATTCATTAAATAATTACCTCCAATATGATACAATAAAAATAATCGCATGTTAACCTATTAAAAAAATAAATTATCATTAAGTTCTTTAAAAAATAGAATTCTACACAAAGAAAAAAGGTGAATTAATCACCTTTAATCGCAATATTAATTTCAATTGTTTTATTATCCTCATAAATCAAAGGAATACAAATATTCTGAGCATAGCTAGTAGTAAAGGAAATTGTTCCGTTACCTACTGTTGGTGGCGTTATATCTATAGCAATACCTTTTGTAGAGAATATTGTTGCCGTATTGCCCATAATCATATTTCCTAACTCACCGATTGCACTTTTTGCCAACTCATCCATTTCAGTAACTGGCATCATAATCATTTTTGATGCAATGTCGCAAGCAATTGATTTCTCAAAAGTTATCATAGCCTGCCCTCTCATCTCTCCGGTGATACCGATTAGAATTATCAATGTATCTTCAAAAAATGCAGGACTCTTTACATATGGTTTACCAATCGTGGCTTCAACATAGCACATTTCCTTTAAAATTTTTGTCGATGCCATTAAGAATGGGTTTATATGATCAACATTAACATTGGCCATTCGATCACCTCCTATGTATCCTAAAAAACTATATCCATTGTAACACATAAGTTATCATAATTTCAACTATATCATCAATCTTTTCTACTTTCTATGTCTTGCTACAAATCTTTCAATTCTTTCCAAAGCAATTTTAAGGTTTTCAATAGAATAAGCATAGGATATTCTAAGATAACCTTCCCCACAATCGCCAAAAGCGGTACCCGGAACTACAGCCACCTTTTCTTCCTGAAGAAGTTTCGTGGCAAATTCTTCTGACGTCATACCCATACTTTTAATGCAGGGAAATACATAAAATGCACCATAAGGCTCAAAGCATTCCAGACCCATATTACGTAGCGCATGGAGTAAAAATCTACGCCTCTTATCATATGCATCTCTCATCATTTCAACATCAGGATCTCCGTTCTTCAAAGCCTCTATCCCAGAATATTGGCTGTTTGTCGGAGCACACATAATTGCAAACTGATGGATTTTAATCATTTGTTCTATAATCATATTCGGTCCTACTGCATAGCCAAGTCTCCAACCTGTCATAGCATAAGACTTAGAAAAACCGTTAATCACAATGGTTCTTTCCTTCATACCAGAGAAAGATGCTATGGATACATGCTTCTTTTCATATGTAAGTTCGGAATAAATCTCATCTGAAATTACCACAAGATCCTTCTCGATGATAACATCCACAATTGATTTCAAATCATCATAGTCCATAATTGCCCCTGTTGGATTGTTAGGGAATGCAAGAATTAGGATTTTAGTTTTATCTGTAATAGAAGAAAGCAACTGCTCCCTTGTTAATTTAAAATCATTTTCTCCCTTTAATTCAATAACAACCGGAACTCCACCCGCGAGAACTGTACAAGGATGGTAGGAAACATAGCAAGGCATAGGGATTAAAACCTCATCACCGGGCTCTAGCATAGCACGTAGTGCAATATCAATTGCCTCACTGCCACCAACCGTTACGATTACCTCTTTGTTATAATCGTATTCTAAATCATACTTTCTCTGTAAATAATTACATATTTCAATTTTTAATTCTTTTAAACCTGCATTCGAGGTATAGATAGTTCTTCCCTTTTCTAAGGAATAGATACCTTCCTCACGAATGTGCCAAGGCGTATCAAAATCTGGCTCACCGACACCAAGGGAGATAGCATCCTTCATTTCACTTACTATATCAAAAAACTTTCGGATTCCAGAAGGGGGCATATCTACTACTAACTTAGATAATGGATTTCTCAAGGCGTTATTAACATCCTTTCATCTTGTTTCGTTTGAACGAGTGGCAAGCCGTGCTCTTTGTATTTTTTTAATACAAAATGAGTTGCGGTACTTAAAATGGCATCCATTGGAGCTAATTTCTCCGATACAAAATTGGCTACTTCTCTCATCGTTTTGCCTTCTAGGATTACTGTCAAATCAAATCCACCTGACATCAGGTATACCGATTGGACCTCATTAAACTGATAAATACGCTCTGCAATTTTATCAAAACCTAATCCGCGCTGGGGAGTTACCTTTAATTCAATCAGTGCCGTTACTCTCTCGCAGTGAACTTTATCCCAATTAATCAGAGTCGGATAACCACATATAATAGTTTCGTCCTCCATTTGCTTTATTGCTGTTACAATCTCTTCTTCTGTTGTACCTAACATAATAGCCAAATCCGCGGCTGATATCTTACTATTTTTGTCAATTGCTGTTAAGATCTTTTCTCTCATACTTAACCTCCGTCTATGTGCCCGGCACGATTATAAAAATAAGTGCGAAAATGAATTCCCCGTTGAATATGAATATATATTTAATAATTATATGCGATCGCATTATTTTTTACTATCCTCAGAATTACCTACATATTATAAGTATACATTCTGATCAATTACATTACTTTGTACAACTCATCGCTTTTCGGCGGCTCCAGAAAACGTCTTTCCTCTTCATTAATAATAATACGATCATTGCCCTGTATTATTCTTCCAATAACAGCAGCAGCTATTCCCTCTGCATTTAGCCGTTCCACCAGCTGATTCGCGTGATCGGTAATCATTAACATACATCCGCTGGAAATCAACATATATGGGTTAAGGTCAAAAAATTCGCAGATTTCTACTGTTTCCTGTTTTAAAAGAATCTTTCTCAAATCAACCTCAAGGCCAACCTTTGAAGCGGCTCCTATTTCCCATAGAGCACCAAAGATTCCGCCTTCGGTAACATCATGCATTGATGTCACGCCAACTGCTCGTGCAACCATAGAATCCGGCACAACACTAATGTACTCCATTAATTGTTTAGCATTCTCTATAAAACTTAAAGAATATTTTGATTTAAGCTCTTCTTCCTTAGAAGCAGCTATAATAGCAGTACCTTCTAAACCAGCCCATTTTGTCATTACAATTTCCTGACCAGGTTTGGCTCCGGCTGTTTTAATTATTTCACTTTTTTTCATTTTACCTATACCGGTTACTGTAACAATTGGTTGTAATACCGCTTTCGTTACCTCAGTGTGCCCGCCGATTACTTCTATATTAAGCTTCTTACATTCTGCTTCAATATCCTTCATCATAACTTTTAATTCAAATTCCTGTGTACCCTCCGGAAGTAATACAGTAAGCATTATTCCTATAACCTCAGCTCCATTTGAAGCAATGTCATTTGCAGTTATGTTGACCGCCAATGTCCCAATATCCTTAACTGTTCCTGTAATTGGATCTGTTGACATGACAAGGACTTCATCCTCTCCTACTTCAAGAATACTGCAATCTTCACCAACGGCTGGCCCTACCAGTATTTCTTCGCGTCTATGTCCTATTTGATTAAGTACAGACCGTTTCAGGACTGTTTCTGGTACTTTTCCAAGGTTCATTTGTATCCTCTATTCTTCGCCTAGCGGCAGTATTTCAAATTGCTTAAAATAATTCAATGTATTTTATTCCTGCGTAGTATCATCCAAATCCCAGGCGGGATCCCATAAGTCACCCTGAAGCTGTCCATCCGGATTTGTCAGATTATTTGACGTATTTGATTGACTTTCAATCTTAGCATCTGTCTTACTATTTGTATCTTTATTTTTATTTGTATTAGTATTTGTATTTGAATTCGTATCTGTCTTAGATGGGTCTTCCTTGGTTGTATCCGTATCAGTAGTATCACTCGGTTCTTCCTTAACAACCTTCGTTCCTACTGTTATACAACGGGCAGCTGCCTGATAATTACTCTTATTTACTAAGGATCTGCTTACCTCGACACCATTTTCATAAACCACTTTATATAATTCAGCTTTATAACCGGTATGCGCTGGAGTTGTTACATCCCGATAGGTTGTCGGCTGAGTAGGATCCTTTGTTATAATATCTTTCGGTGGAGCCGTTTGCGACAATACTTTCGTAACAAATTCAATCTTTCTGTTTTCTGTATCTCTCGTTTCTTTTCCCCAGATTTTAAAAGTGATCTTTCTGTCTTTTGTTGTTGCTTGTATCAAAATTGGTACATTCGTATTATTCTTAAATTTGAAGTTCTTACTTGTTCCAGCAATTGCTGCATCTCTGGACAAATCAACATAACTAATTACCATGGAATGAGGCTGTCTTTGTGTTACTTCAAGTTCTGCTTTTAAAACAGCATTATACAAGGTAGTAGTTACCTGACATGCGCCTCCGCCGACACTGTCAATAACTTTGCCTTGTAGATATGCTCCTGCAACAAAATATCCATTTTCTTCAGTAAAAGGTGATAAATAATCATATGCGGAAAATTCATCGCTAGGATATAATACTGCGTTATTGATTAATCTTGCTCCATTTGCAAGATTTGCTGCTCTACCCTCTGCTGAACTGGCATATTCTGTTGTATAACTGCCTAATACTGTATCGCATTGTTTTACAATATCTGTCGTATAGAGAGGCATATCCTCATCTACTACAGCATCAACAACGAGATCTTGTTGATCCCAGTTTTTAACTGCCTGAACAATTAATTTTGTTGTCTCGTCAATGTTAATCTTACTTCCGACAACATGGTCCGTATAAACTAATTCACCATTTTTGATAGCTACTGAAGCATTCACTGGTGCAATATTAAAAGCACTCACATCAGTAGAGACGATATTTTTTATTTTACTTTCATCATAAGAAAAGGTAAGTGGTAGAACCACACTACCCTGTTCTATATCCTTTAAGTCCTTATATCGTTTAATTAAATTACCTGTTTTCCCAAGGTTCAGCGCTTCATCAATATTATCGTCGGGATCTGTTGTATAACCTAAGTCACCCATGGTCGCATAAACTACATTATCACCTACTGTAATGGCAACCCCTTTGCTTTTTAAGCCATTTATATACTCATCTACAGCTGCCTGTGCATCATCTTTAGTCATTCCACTAATATCAACATCATCAATATATACTCCATTGCAAATATTAGTATTTTCTGCTGCAGATGCATTCAAAGGCTTCCCAGCATACAAAAAGGATATTGATAAAAGGAATATTGCGGATATTAAAATTCTTGTCCTGCTCATATTCATCCTCCATTTCCATTAACGATAAATAGATCGTATTCTATGTAACTTCTAACTATTGTAACATAAACTATATATTATTCAAGATATTCTTTCGTTCATTGACTTTCAAGTACTTATTATGTATATTCTATTTCATATACATCTTTAACTTAACACGCTGATAATAGTTGGAGCTAACATCGATAATATTAGGAATATTATGATTATAGTAGAAATTATTTTCTTTGTTTTTCTATTATTAAAATTCATTCTTATCACCTCTTTTACTATAGTTTAATTTTGAAAGGGATCAAACCTATGCCAATACCTGTTTTAACATCACTTGTAATCATCTTTATAATTTGGCTAAATTATGAGATACATAAATCTTCCAATCGGTCAAAGAAAGATATGGATCTGTTCTGGAATCGTGAAAAGGAATCAAACGCAAGCCGCCGCACTGATATATCCAATCTAAACTATATTGTTATATCAACTGCTCAGTTACCTATGGCTGACAGTCTGGATGAAACCATTAATTCTTACCGTGATACGATTATAGAACTATC
>JAQUYQ010000195.1 GCA_028691795.1 Herbinix sp. | reverse complement strand
GTGCGATAGGAAACATGCTCGAGTAGCGCTCCTGATACAATAGGTGTTATTATTTGCGTGGACATTGAGAACATATAATAAATTCCGGTATATTTTCCAACATCAGACCCCTTACACATTTCCACAACCATGGGATAGGAATTTACATTGATTGCAGCCCAACCGATACCGGTAAATGCAAATATTACATTAACCCAGGAGGAGTAATTCATAACTAATGCTCCGCAAAAATACGAACCTGTCATAAGAAGGATACCGCCGATAATTGTTTTCTTCCTTCCAATTCTGCAGGCAATAATGCCAATTGGTATGTAACTGAAAATTGCTGCTATCGTAGCAACCAGTAAGGAGTTAGCAAATCCACCTGCCTTCAAATTCCAAACTACTTCTGCATATCTTGAGTAGGCAGTTGTTACAGCATTGTATGCAAAGAACCATAAGAAAATGGATGCAAGAATAAACAAAAAGCTTTTCCTTACATTTTTGGGCATACCCATAAATTCTTTTTTGCTAGTATCCTGTTTCTTTTTCTTAATCTCATCAACCGGTACGTTTTCCTCTATCCCTATGATTGCTGCCAGCTTCTTTTCCCTAATTGTTATAACTAATATTACTACCGCTATAACCATGATGGCTGATACTGCCAAAAACACCTTGAAATAGCTATTCTTATCTTCGTCTTTTACTAAAAACATAATAATCAGTAAAGTATAAACTCCACCGATTGCACCCATTAGATTAATGATTGCATTCGCCTTACTCCTTAAGGGCTTTTGCGTTATGTCCGGCATAAGAGCTACGGTTGGTGAACGGTACGAACCCATAGCTACTAACACTATCCCCAAGAATATTAAGAACATTGGCAGATTTGCAATTTTATCAGCAATCGGAATAAAAATCATTGAAATAACAGCCAATGCCGTTCCCACCACGATAAAGGGAGTTCGTTTTCCAAACCGTGTATCTGTTTTATCAGAAAGCATTCCGAATAATGGAAGCATAAATAATGCAAGGACATTGTCCATCGCCATTAATAACCCTGTTGCGGTCTCTTTAAGATGAAAAGTATTTTTAAGCATTAACGGAATAATATTATCATACATATACCAAAAAGCACTAATCGATAAAAATGCAAGTCCCACAAAGAAAGTCCGCTTATAGTTAAGTTTCATACCTTCCTCCATTCTGCCATCGAAGACGGCTAGACATCTGCCCACCCAAGCTGGTGTCCCGTAAATTCTTAATACTGATTTTTAAATTGAATGATTAATAGATTTGTTCACTGTTGTAAATACATACGCTCCAATTCCCACTGCTATCGTAAGATTTAATGAATCAACCTCCGGCGATTGAGGAATAAAGATACTTGTTCCAACCTCCAAAAATGAAGCATCCAGTCCTGTCGCTTCATTTCCAAATACCAGGGAGTAAAGCTCAGTCTTTGGGCACTCTTGTATTGTTAATGTATTCACTCCATTTAACATAAATGTATAAATCTCATGATGTGTAAACTGCTGTCTATACTCTGCAAAGGACTCAAATAGGCAGATGTTAAGTTTAAACAGTGCCCCCATAGAGGATCGTACTGTCTTAGGGTTATAGATATCAGCCCCCGGTAATATGATTGCAATATCATAGATACCAAATCCGACTGCCGTACGGAGAATAGTTCCCAGATTACCCATATTGCTGGGATTCACCAATACAATATGCGGTCTGTCAGCCTTAAGCCTGCAGCTGTATTTATCGAATACACCTGCAACATAACAATTTTCTTTGTCACTGATTTTTGCAATTAATTTATTGTTATACTCATATTGGATATGATTTTCTTCACATAAACTTTGCAAATGATCCCTGTCGGTAAAACTTGTATCAATTAAAACCTTGCGAACCTGTTCTGGTCTTGATTTGATTAGTTCATAGGTCGGAAATGCGCCTAAAGTATAGGAATATGCTGCATCCTTTTTATAAGGTTTAATCTGTTGTTCAGAATTACCGGCGGATATACCGTCATTTTTCATATTAATAACCATGCCTTTCTTCAAAGCCTGCAAACTTTGGGCCGCAGGCGCAAAGTTGCGTGTGAAGATACTTTTTCTTCACACTAACAAAAGCCATCAAATTATTTGTTATTATCTCCCATGAATACCAAAGCCAACATTCCCGGCCCTGTATGAGTTCCGATGATCGGCCCTATTTTAGAAATAAGAATATCCTTTACTAAATTTCTACCCCGAATAAGGTTTTCCAACTCTTGAGCTTTTAGCAGATCATCACCATGGCCTATGATTACTGTCTGCGAAGCCAAGTCAGTTCCTTCCGCTTCCAGCTTAGAAACCAGAAATTCAAGTTCAGCACGCGTGCCTCTTATTTTAGATACCACAACCAGCTTTCCCACTTCATCCGTACTTAATACCGGTCTGATTTTAAGGGCCGTTCCAACAAACGCTTCAATCGAAGTTATTCGTCCACCGCGTTTTAAAAAATACAAATCCTTCACCGTAAACCAATGGCGGGAACGTCTTTTATTCTGCTCTGTCCATTCTCTTAGTTCCTCTATATTCATTCCATTATTCTTCTGGATCGCTGCATTTAACACCAAAAGTCCTTCGCCGATAGAAGCACAATAAGAATCAATGCTATAAATTTTACGATCCGGAAATTCTTCTTGTAAATCCCTGAGCACGATTTGTGATGTATTATATGTCCCGCTTAAGCCGGAAGAAAAAGCTATGTATAAAATATCCAGACCCTGCTTTAATATATCTGAGAAAAAATCCATAAATATGGAAGGTGTAATCTGAGTTGTATGTAAAGTAGCACCGTTTTTGAGTTTACCGTAAAACTCCTCGATTGATATCTCCCTTTCATCCGGATAATGGGAATATTCGGTACCATCAATATTCACTCCCATGGGAATTACCCTTATACCATATTCATCAATGATACTTACCGGTAAATCCAGTGTTGCATCACTTACTATTACATATTTATCCATTTAAAAACTCCTTCATGTTCATTATTTGGTTGTATCAAAACCTATTTGGCAAAATTTATACGGTCTATTCTTATCGATTTACATAATATTAATACATCATAAAATTGATTGGAGTGTCAAAATTACCTTATAATATATTTTACTACGATTCTATCATATAGCGCAATATACAATACTTGTATTATATCATGAACTTCGTTCATGATCTCCTGCTCCGATCGGATTTTGAAAGCAAGCTTTCAAATCCTCACTACGCTTTCATTATGTCATTAAAATCAAATAATAAATTGTCTAAACCAATATATTTGCTATAATCATCACCAATGGAATGGAAATCAAAGATAAAATAGTCGTTATTGCAAATAACTCGGATGCATAAAGGTAGTTTTTTTCATACTTAATAGAAAATAAATTAATTGTTGCCGCTGCCGGGCAGGCACATGCAAGTACTGAAGTCAATAAAACAATTCTCGGTATATCAAATAAATTAAAAATCAAAAGCATAACTACTGGGATTATAATTAATTTAAAAAGAGCTATGTAATAAATTCTTATCTTAGCAAATAATTTTATAATATCCGTTTGTGCAATTGTAACACCGGCAACCAACATAGCCAGGGGAGTGTTCATATCTCCAATATAAGTGAGTGATTTATTTAGAATGTCCGGTAACATTATTTTACTAACAAAAAAGATAAATCCTAATAATGTTGCCATGACAGAAGGTGATAAGATGGCTTCAATGATCGATTTCTTATCCCTTTTTCCTGACACAGTAATCATTCCGTGGGTCCAAACCACCAGGTTAAAGACTGTTAGGTAAGCCGTCAGGTAAAATACTCCTTCACTTCCGAACATTCCGTTCACCATAGGAATTCCTATAAAGCCACAATTGGAATAAATAATGGCAAAGCGTTCAATTGCTATATCATTATTATTTTTCTTTCTTAACACGATGATTGATATGATGATACCTATGAAATGAGTAACCACTGCTAATGCTAATGAAATCAATAGGCCGGTTAATAAAGAGGCCTCAAATTTTCTTTGATAAGAAATAAAAATAACTAAAGGATTAACCAACATTAATACAAGATCAGCCAGTTTCTTATTCATATCCTTGTCGATTAAATTTGATTTATAACATATAATTCCCACTAAAATAATAAAAAACATAATAACAATCTGAATAAAAGCTGTAATGGCAAGTGTCATAATATACCTACTTTCTTTTGTGCCCAAATATGTAATGTCTATGTTTGCGAGCTCATTGACTGGAGTATCCAATCAATTTGTAACGATATTCATT
>JAQUYQ010000194.1 GCA_028691795.1 Herbinix sp. | reverse complement strand
CCCTATGGAATTTGTTAAGTCAATTCGGGAACAGGCTAAACAAGAGGCTTTAAATGAATTTCAAAGCAAATATGACCCTATGATTCAGCAGACAGAAGAATTGAATAATAGGCTAACATGGCAAGATACGGTTAGACAATTCATGTCAAGTAATCCTGAAGCTCAAAACTATATGCCACAGATAACGCAAGTATTACAAGAAAATCCAGGATTATTGAGCACTCAAAACCCTTTAGATATTGCGTATAGTATAGCGGTATCTAAAAACCTTATGGGCAACGGTGGAAATGTAATTCAAGGAATTTTAGGAAATGAGGAATATAAAAAACAAATTATGCAAGACCCGGCATTGAAGCAAGCCATAATCCAAGAATATCAGCAAGGACTTAACAACGGACAGCCGGGATTACCGCCTATAATGGGTAATAATCAAGGTGGCAGTATACCTGCTAGTGGCGGGGAATTGCCTAAGAATCTAAAAGAAGCTAAACAGGCTGCATTGAGAAGATTTCAAAATTTCGGACAGCAGCAGTAAATTAAATAACAGTTAATGACACCTATAGGGTGTTTTTTTATTGTCCTGAATACTGACGTTAAACTGTTCAAAACAACAAAACTATAAGGAGTGATAAACATGGCTATAACATTAGCATATTTAAACGAAACATTACAGAAGGACTATTTACCGGGATTTAAAGCACAACTTAACGAGGAAAGCTCATACTTTTTTAAACTCATGGAGAAGAACGCAGACCCTGCAATGGGTGCTGATTCTACATTCCTTGTTACATTCGGACGTTCGGGTGGTATAGGAAACAGAGCAGAAAACGGCGACCTTCCTACAGCTTCGGCAGCAGGAAGAAAGCAAATATCTGTTGTTCCTAAAAACTTTTATGCAAGAATAGGTTTGTCTGACAGGCTTATTAAATCGGGTAAAACAGGTGCTGCTTTTGTAAACGCACTTGATTTGGAAATGGAAGAAATATTCAGAGATTCTAAGGATTCTTTGAATAGACAGTTGTTTGGTGATGGTACAGGGGTTATGACTACCGTAAAAACCGCTGTAACAGGCACTGCTTTTGTAGTTAACAGCACTAAATTTTTAGCGCCTAACCAGTTAATTGATATTGTTGATGCTACAGACGGTACAACCTTGTTAAAGGAAAATGTATTGATTACGAATGTCAATAAGGAAACCGATACTGTAACCGTTGATGTTTCTGTGACTGTTGATGTTGGCGATATGATTGTTACAAACGGAGCTTACAACCTAGAAGTAACAGGACTTGACGCTATAATGACACCTGACAACACAATCTATGGGCTTGATAGGTCAACTAATAGTTGGTTTAATCCAGGAGTATTGACTTGTTCATCTAGTATTTTACTTGATGAGGATATGATGGAAAAAGCCGTACAAAGAGTAGACCTTGAATCCGGAAAAGAACCTGAAATTATCCTTGCCGGTTATACAGCATTTAGAGTATTAAAGAATTATTTGTCTCAATTCCAGAGATATTCGACGATTGATACTCGATATGATGCAGGTCATAGAACTATGTCTTATGACGGTATTCCTGTGGAAAGAGATAAGTATCAGGGTGAAAACATTATGGACTTTTTAAACATTCAAGATACATTCAGTTTGCTTTCAATAGGCGAATTGTTTGATTGGATGAATGGAGACGGTGCGGTATTGTCAAGAGTAGCTAACAAGGCTATGTATGAAGCAGCACTGACATCTTATGCAGAAGTTATGTGCAAACAACCGGGTGCTAATGTTCGTATCAAAGGCATAGTAGCGTAGGAGAATTGAGTATGAAAAGAGAGCAATTTATTGATTATTTCAAAAGTTTAGGATATATACTCATAGAGAGTGATAATTATAACATAGCTAACAGAATAAGAAAATACGATAAAAATTTGTTTCTCTTTTTCAATCCAAAAAGAAAAAGGTATGAGATTCATTCTTGTACCTTTTTCCCTTCTAATAGACCGACTTATTGTGTTGGAAGTCCTTACTTAGATAGTGAATTAATATTAATGCTGAAAAGAGCGGATAACCGTACAGAGTTTGGACTCAGGGAAAAGATGGATTTGCTTGAAAGAGAGGAATTGCAAAGAGAGAATGAAAATAAGAAAAAGGAACAGGATTTTAGAGATAATTTTATTAAAACGATAGCAAAAGAAGAAATAAAAGAAACAAGACACTTCTATATGGGAAGGTGATTTTATGAGATTGAAATTAAAAGATGTAAAAAGTATAGCGACTATGTTATCGGGGCAACGTGAAATATCAACGGAAAGAGTGCTTTATTTTACATTGGACGCTATGAATGATTTAGTAACGAAATACGACAGTGCAGGAAATAAGAAATTGTTTACATATCTAGTATTTGATACAAATGAAGAAGCACAAGAATTTTTGAGTACATTTATAGAGCAAGGAGTGCCTCCTGATGACGTTGAAGTGATGACGAGAATGGTATCTGCTATTGGAAATTGGGCTGATTTACCCGAAGGTTGTATATCAGTAAAACGATGTTTATACAGCACAAATATGAATATGTATTCCCCTCATGAAATTTATGCAATACAAAATCCTAATGCTGTTTATAATATGCTTGGTTATATGGGAAACAAAGGCGAACAAACGGACGATTTCATAACAGAAAACGGATATATAAAGTTCCCCCAAAAAGGAACGTACACAATTGAATATTTAAGTTATTACAATATATATGATTTCCCACGTATGCTAGAATAAAAAAGGAGGCTAACTATGAGTGATTATAATATATATGATGATATTGGTTCTATAGACATAAACGCTTTCTTACCTATACCCGAGGCTTTCCATCAAGCTATAGCTTATTATGTAGCATACAAGGAATTATCCACTATTTTTATGCATGAGGATTTGTCGCAGAGTAACAATAAATTAAACCTATTGATTGAATATAATCAGCGAGCAGAAATTGCAAATTCAAGATTAAAAGCAATGAAAAAATCAAGGAAAAGAATAAAATATGCACCTTTTATTTAGGCGGTGATTAATGTGAATTACAAACAATATTTTGATTTCTCCGGTGGATATAATGATACATCAGTACAAGATAGACTAAAAGAAAATGAGCTGTCAGTATGTGAGAATATGAATATATCACCAAGGGGAGAATTAACATTAAGAAATGGTACAGCTAAAATAAATGATGTATCTACAGAATGTGAAGTAACTAAAAGATTTGAGTATCTAATAAGAGATACTTCAATTGTATTGGAAGTTTTGGATAAAGAGCTTTATAGAACAGATAATTTGGAAGATATGCTTCAATCAATAAACACGGATAAGCCTTACTTTTTACAGCAATTTGATGTTTTATATTGCTGTGATGGCAATGAAATTTATGAGATAGGAAATAAGGATTACTTTTCAAATACAGGTAAGATTGACATAAAAGAAAATGATATAGTGCAAATTGCAGACGATTTTACATTACAAACAATTACAGGTAACTTTTACAAATCAAAGCTTAATCAAGGTGAAATAGACTTAAATACAGTAAATTATCAGGATACTGCAAAATGGGATAATGTAACAGATATTCGCTATGCAACTTCAAATGTAATAAGACCTTTGAAAGCTTATGAAGCAGGGACAAAAGAAAAAACGGTAGTATCGGTATTTAATTCTGTTAGTGAAGCGGGATATATTTCAATCTATCTCAACAATGTTGAATACAAAATAAATGTAACAAGCGGACAAGATGCAAGGGCGGTAGCTTCGGCTATAGGAGCGACAACATTTACAGGCTATACTGCAACGGTAAGTCAAAATGAAGTAACTATAACAGCTGACGAGATAGGCTTTAAAGAGAATTGTCGTGTTACTTCTTATAATACCGGACTTTCGTTAGTGGTGGCGGTTGAGGTAAACGGACAAAATGACGATAATATTTTAAATGAAGTTAAGAAATGCACTAAGTTTATTCAACATACTAAGAATGGAAGATATGTTGCAACGGGCAATCCGAATAAACCGTACAACGTTTATTTCAGCGAACCTATGCAAATGAATTATTTTAAACAATTTAATATATTATCTCCGACATCATCGGAAGGATCGTCTGTATGCTTACTGAATATGATGGATAGTGTGTTGATTGGTTATAGGCATGGTTGGTACGAATACACAGGAATTGAACCCTCAGTAGATGGCACGTGGAGAAAATTAGCCATTCCGTATGGTTGTGCTTCTGAATACAGTGTACAGATACTAGATATGTATAATTTCGTGTATTTATCGGATAACGGAATTTGTTCAGTGAGTGTCAATATCCTTAATCAGTATGGAACCGTAACAC
>JAQUYQ010000193.1 GCA_028691795.1 Herbinix sp. | reverse complement strand
ATAATCAAGAAACAAATGTTACAGAAACGAAACAAATTAACGAACAGCAAGAAGATAAACCTATGACAAAATTATTAGGGAAAAAGACAATTGCAAAAGACAACGAGGGTAATGCCATTGAATTTGTTTATGAAGTTGTGAACGCTGACGATTTAATAACTTCTCATGATACATCATTGAATGCAAATCAAAATTACCCTAAAGAATTACAGCCGAGAGAAAGAACAAGAACTGCTTCACAAATGCAAGTAAATGACATTGTTAATAATTTGCAACCTGAATTTTTAGGCGAAAATCCTAGAATATCAGATGGTGCTCCTATTGTCGGTAGTGATAATATTGTTGAAAGTGGAAATGGTAGAACTATCGCATTAACTAAAATGTATCAAATGAAACATGGCAATTCAGATAAATATATTAATTGGTTAAAGGACAATGCCGAAACTTTTGGAATTAATAAGGATAGTTTACCTGAAAATCCTGTATTAGTTAGAAGAAGATTGTCAGAAGTGAATAGGATGGATTTTGTAAAAAAAGCTAACGAATCTTCGATAGCGACAATGAGTGCAACAGAAACAGCGAAATCCGATGCAGAAAAACTCTCAATTAATACTTTGTCATTGTTTATGTCCAATGATAATGGTATAATCAATACAACAGAAAATAAGAATTTTATCGGAAAGTTTATAGGTGAAGTTGTTCCTAAAAATGAGCATAATAAATATATGACAGATAGAGGGGAATTGTCCCAAGAAGGATTGGCAAGGGTAAAAAATGCCATATTTTATAAAGCATATAATGATGTTAATTTAATGAATAAGTTGTCTGAAAGCTTAGACAATAATACTAAAAACGTGACTAATGCATTGTTGGGAATAGCACCTAAAATAGTTGATATTAAAAATAGCATAGAAAAAGGGGAATTGTATAATATTGATTATTCAAATGATATAGCAGAAGCGGCTAATGAATATATCGGACTTAAAGAAACGGGCAAGGACGTAGAATTATATCTTCAACAGGAAAGCATATTCGATAACGAAAATACGGCATTAATAAAAGACATCATTGCTATTTTTAATACTAACAACAGAAGTGTTAAAAAGGCGATGATGGTGTTTAACAAATTATTAGATAGTGTTGAAAGTTTAGGCAATCCAAACCAAATAAATCTATTTGGCGAAGTTGAGACATATAATAAAGTTGATGTATTAGAAGCTACATTAAGGAGGTTAGAAGATGAAGATAACGCACAAATTACGCTTTTCCAAGCCAAGCGAGAAGAAAGTTCAGGAGATATTAAAGAAGATAAAAGAAAACAAACTGAAAAAATAACCGATACTGCGACACATTCAAAAGAACAAAACTTCACAGGTGAACAAAGTTTCAAAGGTAGTAATGCTCCAACAAATTCAGCAGTTGTTGATATGAATAGACCTCTAGTAGGTGTGGCTAATATTAAAAACGAAATACGAAAATTATTCAATATTAGCATTTCAGACAAGACTAATAAATTCAACAAGCGTAAAGCATTAGGTTTCTACAAAGTAATGCCAGAGGTCATAAGAACGAAATATGATAATCAGTTAGGAGTTATTACTCATGAGTTAGGACATCATTTTGACAAGCAATATGACTTTAATACCAAAGACACTAAGCTTATACAGGATATGATAAATAAAATGGATGAAAACTTTAAAAAAGCTTATAAGCCTAGTGAGTTGAAAGGTGAAGCTGTAGCTGAATTTTTAAGATACTATCTGACGGATACAAAGACAGCTCGTGAATTTGGCGGTGAGTTTTATAATCTATTTGAAAATTCATTGAATAAGCAGGATTTAAAAAATATTCAAACTGTCAGAAGTGATGTTTTAAGATGGCTCAACGGTGAATGGGAAGAGCAATTCGATTCAACTATGGTTACTGTTAATGAGGTAAAAAGGAAAGACTTGAAAAGTAGGATTAACGCAGAAGAAATTAACATGATGATGTTTGATGATTTGATACCATTAGACAGATTTAGCAAGGTTGTTGAAGATACTACAGGTAGAAAATTATCACCTGAAAAGAATCCTTACATGTTAGCTTTAATGACACGAAAAAACAATGCTATAGTTGACGGAATTTTGCAAGGTAAGACCGTTGATACAGAATCAAATGTCATTAACAAGGATAGTTTGTTAAGCATAGTAGATGAAACAGGCAAAGATATCAACGCCTTTGAAAGATATTTAAAGCTTAAACATGCACTGACATTGAAAAATCAAGGACATCAAGTCTTGCCTGATTCCATAGAAGTATCAAAAGAAAAAATAGAGCTTATGGAACAGCAATATCCAAAATTTAAAGAACAATCAGAAAGGCTTTATAAGTGGTATGACACGTTTTTTAAGGCATGGGTAATTGATACTAATATGTTAGGTAAGGATAGTAAGAAGATATATGAAAAAATGAGGGAAATGTATCCTTATTATGTGCCTATGTTTAGGGACAAAAGAAGCTTGACGGATGGCAATGTTAAAACAGCAGGTGGTAAATTTACAGACCAGAAATCCCCTGTTGACAGATTGAGTGAAAAAGGCAGTGACACAAATACTATTAGACCGATTGACGGTATGATTACTCAAGTATATCGTATTGTAAATGCTTATACTAAAAATAATGTCATGAGAAGTATTGTTGAAAACTATAATACTGTTGATGGGTTAGGTGGATTTATTGACAGGGTACCTCCTGATATGGAGAGGAATATTGTCTCGACTCAAGGATTGAAAAATACTCTTGAATCTAATTTCGACGGCTTATTGAATCCTGATGACTTAGAAGCAATAATTGACAGTATAGATGATGTCCTTGTCGGCTATAATGCTTCATCTAAAAGCAAAGATAGCGACATTGTCACCGTGATTGCTAAAGATGGCTCAAGGCAGTTTTATGAAGTATTTGACGCTAATTTGCTTAAAGCTTTAACGAATATGAATAGTACCCAGCTTGATTTTACTGTTAAGATGATAGCCTCAATCAGAAGGAATGTAACTGGTTTAACTACCGGATTAAACCCTGTATTTGGTATTGCTTCAAACTTTCCGAGGGACATTCAGCAGGCTTATGTATTTGGAAGCTATAAAAATCCGCTTGAATATGGATATGAAACCGTTAAGGCTATGAGTGAAATAATAAAGGGAACAGATAATTATAAAAGTTTTATGAGCTCAGGCGGTGGCTATGGTGCCAGTATGATTGGTGCTGACAGAAAAATGGCTGATGTTGTATCAAGGAAGCTTGAAAATAAAAGGAACGGAGTAAAAGTCAATCCTCGAAATGCTCTTGATTATGCAGTAGAATTTATCGAAACATTTAACGATATTATCGAAACAGCTCCGAGGCTTGCCGAATTTAACAAGGCTTACAAAGAAGGTAAAAAGCAAGGAATGAGCGATTATAATGCTAAATTAAATGCCTTGTATAAATCTAATGATGTTACTTTAAACTTCCTTAAACATGGCACAATAACCAATACTGCATGGGGGCAGATGATTCCTTATTTCAATGCTGGATTACAAGGTATTGACAAACTGAAAAGAGGATTGATAACAGAAAAAGGGGCAAGGGCTCAAACGTGGACTAAGGCAATTACAACATTAACATTGCCTACAATTTTATTATGGCTGTATCATAGGGACGATAAAGATTATGAGAGATTGTCAAAGGGAATCAAAGATAACTACTGGATATTATGGAAAAATCCTGATAACTCTTTTTTTAGGATACCTAAACCTAAGGATCTCTCAGTTTTATTTAGTGCTGACTTTGAAAGGGGTTTAAACGCTTATTTTAAAGAGCAGGGGACAGAAGCCTTTGACGGATTTTTTTATACAATACAAAATGCCTTGCTGCCTCCTATGGATACTGTATTTAGACCGGCTATTGATGTTGCTAAAAATAAAAAATGGAGCGGTGGGAAGATAGTTAGCACAAAACTTGAAAACCTGACAAAACAAAATCAATACGACGATTCTACCTCACGCATTGGTATTACATTAGCAAAAGGCATATCGAAAGTATTTCCAGATTGGGATATAGCTTCACCTAAGAATATTGATTATCTTATCGACCAGTATTTCGGTGGATTGGGCGATATATTATTGCCTTTGACTACCCCTAACAGTTATACTCCGGTGGAATTTATCAAAAGAAAGTTTTTAGCAGACGCTTCATATTCAAATGACGCAATCGATAAATTTTATGAGTTAAGGGACAAGACAAAGAAATCAAATAATTCATACGAAAAAAACGGCAGTGTTGATAAGTATGTTGATTTTACAGCTGAAAAGGAACTTGAAAGATATTATAAATCAATCAGTGCATAC
>JAQUYQ010000192.1 GCA_028691795.1 Herbinix sp. | reverse complement strand
GATTCAAATAAGAGAGATGCTAAAGTTAGACTGATTTTTGCAACAACATATAATCCTGAGGAAGTACTGTTAAAAACTTTACTAAGAAGAATTCCAATTATAATTAATTTACCTTGTATATTTGAAAGAACCATTTTTGAAAAAGAAGAATTTGTCATTCAATTTCTTAAGCAAGAATCTGAACGAATAGGGAAGGATATCTTGCTTAGCGATAGACTTTTACAGCTGCTTATCAATTATGATTATTCAGGTAATGTTCATGAACTTAAAAATTTTATAAGTATTACTTGTGCAAATGCTTTGCATTCAAATAGTAATAAAAATAGTTTGGAGTTATATGTATATCATTTACCAGAAAACATTATTTCAAGTGTTAAAGTCATGGATAAGAATAATTATAAGGACAACTCACTTATTAATGTTAATAATATAAAAGCAAGTCCCAGATCATATAAAATCACGGAATTTTATAATGAATTATTGAAAGTTAGTTTAGAATATATTGATCAAAATGAAAAATTAGATCAATATTTAAATACAATCTTCAATGTAATCAAAAGATATTTTGATTACATTGTTTATGAAAAAAATTATTCTGATTATAAACTAAAATCGATAGAACAAATTTTATCACAAATTTCAAATCATTGTATTGACAAATATAATATCTTGCTTCCTGGAAACTTTAATTTTGTGATAGCAAGAAATATATATTCTAAAATGACGAATGGATCATATATCAATAGGTGGGAACACGATCATTTTTTGGAGTTTGAAACATTATTAAAAAAAATGAATCGATATTTTAAAGATGAGATGATAATAAGTAAAGAGATTTTAGAAAAAATAAATAATTTACTGGATGTACCGGTTAGTAAAATCGATGAGTTATTAATTCTTTATATAATTAAATACTTTAATAGAAAAGTACAAGTAAATAAAACCAGAGGAATTATTATATGTCATGGTTATTCTACTGCAAGTAGTATAGCGGATGTGGCAAATAGACTAATAGGAAACTTGATTTTTGATGCAATAGATATGCCTTTGGAATGTAATTTTGAAGAGGTTGTAGTAGCCTTAAAAAAGACTATCATATTAAACCAACATTATGAGGAAATTATTATTCTAGTTGATATAGGTTCATTAGAATCTATTGGAGATACGTTATCTGATATACCTAATATTAATATAGGGGTAATCAATAATGTTTCCACGGGTATCGCAATTGATGTAGGAATGATGATTAAACAGGACGTATCAATGATAAATATTTTGAATAAAGTAACTCAAGAAGCAAAAATTGATTTCAAAGCAGTTATAAATCAAACCAAAGAAAAAGCTATTGTTTTTACGTCTGAAAATAATATAGAGGTCACTAATAAGATTATTGCTCTATTTGAAGATAGCTTACCTAATTCTTTGAATATACACTTAGTAAGTGTTGATTATTTAGAATTACTTGAAAATGGTAAGAACTGTGAAATATTTAATTCTTATGATGTAGTATTTATTTGTGGCACTTTAAATCCTAATATAAGTGATAAAGAATATATTGCGCTAGAGGATGTTATCTCTTTTAATAAAGGGCTAAAACTCAAACAATTGTTGTTTAAAAATGATGATGAATCAACATTTGAATTATTTAGACAAAACATAATAAAAAATTTTTCAATGCAAAACTTAGTTGAATTTCTTACCATACTTAATGTTGATAAAGTATTAAGTTTAGTGCAAGAATCAATCTTCATCTTACAAGATAAGCTTAAAGTTAAATTTACAGTAAAGACTGAGATTGGGTTGCAAATGCATATCTGTTGTTTAGTAGAGCGTCTGGTAACAAAGACACCTATAGCATTATATTCAGAATTGGATAGTTTTGAAAAAAATCATAAAGAATTTATTAATTATGTTAAATTAAGCTTTAGTAATATAGTAGAACATTATCGTGTTGATTTACCTGTAAGTGAAATAGCTTGGATACATGATTATGTATCCAATAATTAACTTCAAAATTAAGTTTTATAAAGGTGGGTTTTATGTTATTAAGAAGATATATTGGAAATAAATCGTTTTACACTCAATCTGCGAAAATTATGATTCCTTTGGCTATACAATCTATTTTATCCAGTTCATCGGCTATTATTGATACTATGATGGTCAGTTGGACTGGTAAAGTGACTGCGGTTGGTACGGCAACTCAACTGGATGCTTTAATGCAAGCAACTGCCTTTGGTATTGCAGTTGGAATAAATATATTTTTAGTACAATATTTTGGCTCAAAGGACTACAAGAACATGCGTAAAACATTTGGCTTGAGCTTAATATCAATGTTTGTAAATGCCTTAGTTTGGTTTGTGATTTCTAGCTTTTTAGCAGAACAATTATTATATTTTTTTATTAATGATAGCTTGGTTATTATTGATGCTTTGGAATATTTAAAATACGCTATGTGGTCCTTTTTCCCAACTTGTTTGTTATTGTCGTTTACATTTGCATATCATAGTATTCAAAAAACATATATACCTCTCTATATAGGTATTATTACAACAATCATTCATATTGGTCTAAACTACATGCTAATATTTGGATATTTTGGTTTTCCTGAGCTTGGAATTTACGGTGCTGGTTTGAGTGTCTTTTTATCACAAATGATTTCGTTACTTATACATATTTTCTATGCTTATTTTTCAAAACAAGTTTTTTTGGGAAATATTCGAGAAATGTTTACTTTTTCAAGAGGTTTTATATTAACGGTCTATGGAAAAGTATATCCATTAGTTATTAATGAAACTTTATTTGGTATAGGAAATAGTATGTTTGTTAAAGCTTTTGGATATTTTGGTAAGGATGTATTGGAAAGTTATTATGTTGGAAATCAAATAGCAAATTTATTTTATGTTGTTGTTAATGGTATTAGTGATGCCACTGGAGCAATGTTAGGAGCAAGCTTGGGAAAAAAAGATTATGATAAAGCTTCCAGAGAAGCTGATTATTTTACCGGAATAGCAATTGTATCAGCTGTAACAATAATTGCAACTATCATGATATTTTCCGGTAAAATGGTTGACTTGTTCAGCTTATCTAGACCAGATATATATCAATTAGCCGTGATAATTGTAAAAGTCTTATCAATAAAGATAGCATTTCGCCTATATAATGTGATTGTATTTTCTGCCTTACGAGCTGGCGGGGATTCAAAATTCTTAACTTTATTAGATTCTGGAATTATGTGGTCAGTTGGAATTGGTAGTACTTTTATTATGGTTTATATTTTGAAAATAGATAGTATAGTTATAGTATTATTATTTGGTCAGTTAGAGCAATTGGTAAGATTAATAATTGGATTTAAGAGAAAATCATCTGGAATTTGGTTAAATAATTTAGTTCATAAAATAGATTATTCAAACAATAATCCTTGTGGAGGCAATTACTAAACAGTATGCAAATGGGTAAAACTTATGCTCCAATAACTTCACCGTTTTCAGCTTGAATGAGTGACGTTAATGATTTAGTTTCTTTCCTAAATTAATCCTAAAGGAATATTAATAGTGTATATAAAAATTGACATCATAGAATCGTTTATATAAAATGATAAATATGGTATTACATATAGCAATTGATTTATTTCTATAAAATGTAGCGAGGGCTGCAGAAGGTTATGAAGCTTCAAGAATTAGTTTATTGATATAAAAGGTAATAAAAAGAGAATGGAGAAAAAATCCATGAATTATGTATGCTCAAAGTGTTCGAAGCAAGAGAGTGTTTATACAAGAAGTGCAAAATGTGGATGTGGTGGACTATGGAAATTGGATTATACGGCACCAGAATTCAAATTGGATTTAATTGATACAGGTACTTGGGGTTTATTCAGATATAGAGCGTTTTTGCCAATCATAGGTGACGACTGGCGGTCAATTACCCTGGGGGAGGGACTAACACCGATTATACATTTTGATGATGACATCTTGCTGAAAATGGATTATTACATGCCCACACTTTCCTTCAAAGACCGAGGTGCAGCAATGCTTATTACCCATTGCAAATCAATTGGTGTAAATTCCGTTGTTCAAGACAGTAGCGGTAATGCGGGAAACAGTGTTGCAGCATATTGTGCAAAGGCCGGTATTGATTGCGAGATCTTTGTACCGGAAGGTACATCACCTCATAAGATCAACATGATTAAATCACATGGAGCCAAAATCAATATTGTACCCGGGAACCGTGATAATTGCGCTGACGTTTGCAGGGCAAAAGTGGAGATGGAAGGTAAATATTACGCAAATCACGTTTATAACCCTTTCTTTTACGAAGGGACGAAAACTTATGTTTATGAAATCTATGAACAACTGGGTAGAATCCCATCCAATATATTT
>JAQUYQ010000191.1 GCA_028691795.1 Herbinix sp. | reverse complement strand
TCTAATAATAACCCGCCGTTATTTAACTACTTCAAGCAGCTGTTTGCGCAGGTAACAAATCCTCCGATTGACGCTATTCGTGAGGAAATCGTAACAGCAACCTGTGTTTATGTTGGTAAAGACGGAAATATCTTAGAGGAAGATGCAAGAAATTGTAATGTTCTTAAGATAAATAATCCAATTTTAACGAATACAGATTTATTAAAAATTAAACAAATGAAGAAGCATGGATTTAAGGTTGAACAACTCCCTATGATTTACTATAAGAATACTTCTTTGGTAAAGGCAATTGATCATCTTTGTCTGGAAGCTGACCGTGCTTATAAAGAGGGTGCCAATATCCTTATCTTGTCCGACCGTGGTGTTGATGAGAATCATGTAGCGATTCCTTCTCTGCTTGCAGTATCTGCTCTTCAGCAACATCTGGTACGTACTAAGAAGAGAACAGCAGTTTCTGTGATTGTAGAGAGCGCAGAACCAAGAGATGTTCATCACTTCGCATGTTTACTCGGATATGGTGCTACAGCAGTAAATCCATACCTTGCACAGGAGACAATTCGTCAGCTGATTAATAATAACATGTTGGATAAAGATTATTATGCTGCTGTTGATGATTATAACAATGCTATCATCCACGGTATTGTAAAAATTGCTTCTAAGATGGGTATATCCACAATCCAATCCTATCTGGGATCTAAGATATTTGAAGCAATCGGTATCAGTAAAGAATTAATAGATAAATACTTTACCGGTACAGTCAGCCGTGTTGGTGGTATCACAATAAAGGAATTGGAGAAGCAACAGGATGCACTTCATTCCAAGGCATTTGATCCGCTTGGTTTAAATGTTGATTTAACAATGGACAGTGCAGGCTCCCATAAGCTACGCAGTGGTAAGGAAGAGCATTTATACAATCCAAAGACAATACATTTACTTCAGCAATCAACCAGAACAGGCAATTATGATATGTTTAAGGAATACTCCAAGGAGGTTACTTCAGAGCAGGAGAAGGTTAATTTAAGAGGTTTACTTGAAATTAACTTCCCTGAAAATGGTATTTCTGTTGATCAGGTTGAGAGTGTTGATTCGATTGTAAAACGATTTAAAACTGGTGCTATGTCCTATGGTTCCATCTCACAGGAAGCACATGAGGCTATGGCAATTGCCATGAATAACCTTGGGGGTAAATCCAATAGTGGTGAAGGTGGAGAGAGCTTAGAGCGTTTAAAGGTAGGAGATGACGGACTTAATAAATGCTCCGCAATTAAACAGGTCGCTTCCGGTAGATTTGGCGTAACAAGTGAATATTTAGTAAGTGCAAAAGAGATTCAGATTAAGATGGCACAGGGTGCAAAACCCGGTGAAGGCGGACAGCTTCCCGCAGAGAAGGTATATCCTTGGGTTGCTAAAACCAGACATTCAACTCCTGGTGTAGGCCTCATTTCACCTCCGCCTCATCATGATATTTATTCCATCGAGGATCTTGCACAATTAATCTATGACCTTAAGAATTCGAATAAAAATGCAAGAATTTCCGTTAAGCTGGTTTCCGAAGCAGGCGTTGGTACGATCGCAGCCGGTGTAGCAAAAGCAGGTGCAGGAGTTATTCTGATATCAGGCTTTGATGGTGGTACCGGTGCAGCACCAAGAACCTCGATCTATAATGCGGGACTTCCCTGGGAATTAGGCTTGGCAGAAACACATCAGACACTAATCATGAATGGTCTTCGTAAGAAGGTTGTTGTTGAAACTGACGGTAAATTAATGACTGGTCGCGATGTAGTGATCGCAGCGCTTCTCGGAGCAGAGGAATTTGGTTTTGCAACAGCACCACTGATTACTTTAGGCTGCGTTATGATGCGTGTATGTAATCTTGATACCTGTCCGGTTGGTGTGGCAACACAGAATCCGGAGCTTCGTAAGAATTTCTCCGGTAAGCCGGAATATGTAGAGAACTTCATGCGTTTTGTTGCACAGGAGCTTCGTGAATACATGGCTAAGCTTGGAATTAAGACATTGGATGAATTAGTTGGACGTTCTGACTTATTAAAAGTTAAGGAAAACTGTAAAAAAGATGAAAGAGCAAAACTTGTTGACTTAAGTGCTATTCTGGGTAATCCATTTTCTCAGGAAGGCGAAGCCGTTCACTTTAGCCCGGATCAGATGTTTGATTTCGAATTAGAGAATACGATGGATGAGAAAGTTCTGCTTAAGAAATTTAAATTGAATGAAAAACATACACAGAAGATTAAAGTCCAGGTTACTAATACGGATCGTACCTTCGGGACAATCTTAGGTTCCGAGATTACCAAGAAATACGCAACAACTTTAAATGAGGATACTTTTGTAATTGAGGCACAGGGAAGCGGCGGACAGAGCTTTGGAGCATTTATTCCAAAAGGTCTTACAATTGAGCTTGAGGGCGACAGCAATGACTATTTTGGTAAAGGGCTCTCCGGTGGCAAACTTGTTGCATTCCCTCCGAAAACAAGTACCTTCAAAGCAGAGGAAAACATTATCATCGGTAATGTTGCTCTTTACGGAGCTACCAGCGGTAAAGCATTTATTAGCGGTGTTGCAGGTGAACGTTTCGGTGTACGTAACTCCGGTGCAATGGCAGTTGTCGAAGGCGTAGGTGACCATGGTTGCGAATATATGACCGGTGGTAGAGTTGTAGTACTTGGTAAAACTGGAAAGAACTTTGCAGCAGGTATGAGCGGTGGTATAGCATATGTACTTGATGAAGACAATGATTTATATAAAAAATTGAATAAAGGCCTTGTATCCTTTGAAACAGTAACTGAGAAATACGATGTACTCGAATTAAAGGAAATGATTACGGAGCATGTAAAATATACAAATTCAGTCAAGGGAAAGAAAATCTTAGACAATTTCATGACCTATTTACCGAAGTTTAAGAAAATTATTCCTCATGATTACAGACGCATGCTTCAGACTATCGTTCTAATGCAAGAAAAGGGCCTTAGCAGTGAGCAGGCACAAATTGAAGCATTTTTTGCAAATACTAGGAAATAGGAGGTAAATCATGGGAAAACCAACTGGATTTATGGAGTTCGGCAGAACAGATACAAAAGCCGAAGCACCAAAGGATAGAATAAAACATTTTAATGAATTCCATCAGCCTCTTTCCATGGAGGAGAGAAAATGTCAGGGAGCCCGTTGTATGGAGTGCGGCGTGCCTTTCTGCCAGTCAGGTATGATGATTGGAGGAATGGCTTCCGGATGTCCGTTAAATAACTTAATCCCGGAATGGAATGATTTATTATTCAGAGGCAATATGAAGATGGCATTGTCCCGTCTTTTAAAAACCAATAATTTTCCGGAGTTTACCGGAAGAGTTTGCCCAGCACTTTGTGAAAACGCATGTACCTGCGGTTTAAACGGCAAACCGGTTACTGTAAAGGATAATGAATATACGATTGTAGAGAATGGCTTTGAGGCAGGGTTTATAACACCGAATCCTCCGGCTGTCCGCACCGGTAAAAAGGTAGCTGTCATCGGATCAGGACCTTCCGGACTTGCTGCTGCTGACCAGTTAAACAAAAGAGGTCATTCGGTAACTGTATTTGAACGTTCAGACCGTGTAGGCGGCTTGCTTATGTATGGAATTCCAAATATGAAATTAGAGAAGCATATAATAGAACGTAGAGCTGCCCTTATGAAGGAAGAAGGAGTAACCTTCATTACGGGTGCTGATGTAGGCGCTGATTATAAAGTAAATAAGATACTTAAGGAATTTGATTGTGTCATTCTTGCTTGTGGAGCTTCTAACCCGAGAGATATCAAGGCTCCTGGCAGAGATGCAAAAGGTATTTATTTTGCAGTTGATTTTCTTAAGGCTGCTACAAAGGATTTATTGCAAGCAGAAACAACGAACGCAGAAGAGGTGAAAGCATTTACCATTTCGGCTAAAGATAAGAAGGTTCTTGTAATTGGTGGTGGTGATACCGGTAATGATTGTGTCGGAACATCAATCAGACAGGGAGCAAAAGCTGTTCTGCAGCTTGAGATGATGCCAAAGCTTCCGGATCAAAGAGCAGAGAATAATCCTTGGCCCGAATGGCCGAAGGTATGCAAGACAGATTATGGTCAGGAAGAATCAGCTTACATTTTTGGCAGTGATCCACGTGAATATCAGACTACCGTTAAAGAATTTATTGCAGATAATGAAGGAAATGTATGCAAGGTAATCACAGTTCGTCTGGAAAGCAAATTTGATGAGGCCTCCAAGCGTTACATGATGGTTGAAGTACCTGGCAGTGAAAAAGAAGTTGAAATTGATCTTGTACTCATTGCAGCAGGCTTTTTAGGTACACAATCCTATGTGGCAGAAGCTTTTGGCGTAGAACTTGATGGCAGAAC
>JAQUYQ010000037.1:19910-21110 GCA_028691795.1 Herbinix sp. | reverse complement strand
ACATTACCCTCTGCTGCGGCCTGAATATGTATACCATTACCTATTGTTCCGGTTGCGAGCATTGCCATAGCTATAAGCGCAACCAATAATCTCTTCATCCTCATCCTAATATCCTCTACTTCCTTTTCATATTTATGTTTTATTGTGACTATTCAGTCACTGCGATTCTAACGAATCGATACACACAAAATAAGCTTAAAAATACATAGTTTGACGCTGGCCAACTCGAAATCCTAACGGATTTCTCGGGGTACTGAATGGTTTAAGATACCCCTGTTAATAATTCACCCGTCTGCACCGTCTGTGTAGACTCCGTAACCGCTTCGTTCACTCCAGGTACCTCCGGAATTGCTTCTGATTTTACGTCCTCTTTTATAATCTCAATTTCTTCTATTTTACCATCAAAAATATGAATTATTTTATCCGCATATTCAGCAAGTCGCCTGTCATGCGTTACCATAACAATCGTTTGATTATTTGTCTTCGCAATTTCTTTAATGATATCCATAACCTCTTTTGAAGTTTTAGAGTCCAGATTACCTGTCGGCTCATCCGCAAAAACGATTTCCGGTTTTCCGGCAAAGGCTCTGGCAATACCAACTCTTTGCTGCTGCCCTCCACTCATTTCCTTCGGTTTATGCCTTAATCTTGATCCTAACCCAACCTTGGTCAGTATATCTTTTGCCATTTTTTTTCTACGCTTTACATTTACATGCTTAAATATCAAAGGCAATTCAACATTCTCCAAAGCAGTCATAGTATTTATAAGGTTATAGGATTGAAATACAAAGCCCAGATTATTCTGCCTGAATTTAGCCAGACCCTTTTCACCCATCTTATTTACATTCTTACCCTTGATGATTATCTGTCCGGCCGTAAGTTTCTCTATTCCAGCCATTAGATTTAGTAAAGTTGATTTTCCAGATCCGGACGCACCATAAAGGCAGCAGAATTCGCCTTTCTGAATCGTAAAGCTTACATCATCAACAGCGCAAATCCGTTCTTTGCCCATTCTATAGACCTTCTTTACATTTTTTACTTCTATAATGTTTTCAGCTAAAATGTTGCTCATTTTTCACCTTCCTGACTAAGCCTCCTAACAGCTACTACCGAATAGTAATGTTACACTAAATTTATTAAATAATGCCTACCAAATTTCTTAAATTTTCCTTACGATTTGTTAAATTTTATGTAATTATT
>JAQUYQ010000037.1:12917-19810 GCA_028691795.1 Herbinix sp. | reverse complement strand
CCTTACTTCTTAACCTTTTCCAGAGACTCGGCCCTCTTCATTTCTTCCTTATACTCCAGTCTGTGATCTACAAAGCGGACGAAAATCAACTTAAGATATGCGCCAACCGGAACCGCCAGAAGCATACCCAGGAAACCACCCAACGCACTGCCAATGATTATTGAAATAATAATTATCAAAGGGTGGATTTGTATTGATTGGCTTAAAAGTTTCGGACCAATGACGTTGCCGTCTAATGCCTGAATAATAAATAATGCGATTAATGATACAATCAGAGTATTCATTTCTCCATTCATCAGACATACAATGGTTGTGCTGACATAAGCTACAATAGGTCCAAAGTATGGAATCAGGTTACCAATCCCTGCACATATTCCGATTAGAATTGCAAACTTTACACCGATGACTGATAAAACTATACTGATGAGTATTAGCATTACGAATGCATCAGTCAACTGTCCCCTGATATAACCCGAGAAAACCTCATCTAAATCATGCGCTGTATTGTATAAATTTCTATTAATATTATCACTGAACAGTGCCCTGCATACTTTAACGATGTAAGATATAAACATTCTTCCGTCAATCAAAAAGTAAAATCCTATGATAAAGCTAAAAATTATCGTAGTCAGATATCCCGAGATATTCGTTACAGATGTCAGAGCGGCGGTTGCAATACCCTTTAAGGTATCAAGTAAAAAGGTTGATGCATTTTTAAAGTATTCATCAAATGCCTGTGATTGTATATTGAATTCCGTAAGCTTATTGGAGATTGTAACATAAAAAGCATCAAAACTTTTCTTGTAATCCTGAGCCAGTTTTACGATATCATCCAGACTTGCAAGCCTTAGCTGGTTCGTCACCGTAAATACAAGTAAAGAAATCAATCCTGAAATTGCTATTATTAAAATCAAAACTGAGGTAAATGCAGCCCAGGTTCTTGGTGCGACAATGCTATTAAATGGTTTAATGTTTTTTAATTTACGATATTTTTTCTCAAAAAAGTTAACAACAGGATCCATAAGATACGCAAAAACAAAGCCTAAAATAATAGGTTTTAAAACGGTTATGACCCAGCTTAATTTTTCAAAAAATGCACGTGTCAAGGAGGGTACATTTTTTAAGATCAAACTCAGCGAATAAATGATAACAACAGTAATGATAACATACAGAGAAATCTGCATGTATTTTCGATTGATTTTATCTTTCCATTTCATCAGTCAGCTGTTTATCCCCTTTCCCCATATTTTAAAAAATCGAGGATACACAAGACAGAATTATCAATACCGAGGAAATCACTTTTGATTGACAGGTGGTAATTTTCAGCCTTACCCCATTTCTCAATGGCATGGTAATTATAATAATTTGCTCTCCTTTTATCCGTTCTTAAAATTTCCTCTTCCGCCTTATGCTCGTTTAAACCGTACAAATTGATTGCTCTATTTTTTCGATACGCCAAATCAGCCCAAATGAATAAATTAACCACATTTTTATTATCCTTCAGTACATAATCAGCGCAGCGTCCAACGATAACACAAGGACCTTCCCCAGCTACTTTCCGGATGATATTAGACTGTGCTAGGTAAAGCTGATCATCTAAGGATAAATGGGCAAAACCGATATCCTGATTACCATATGCACTCATACCCATAGCTATTGTATATAATAGGCTGTTTGTTGCTTTATTCTCTGCACTCTCAAAAGCTTTTTCAGAAAAACCGCTTTCCTTTGCTGCTCTGGATATGATTTCATTATCGTAAAATACAATTCCCAGCTTCTTAGCTAATTTCGCACCGATTTCTCTTCCACCACTGCCATATTGCCTGCTTATTGTTATTATTTTATTCATCATACGCCACCTCATTTCATATGAAATTTGCATTTACTTTTCTTTCAGTATACCATAATAACTTGGAAGGTTGAAGCCATTCTTAGATTAAATTTACATTAGAAGAATTAATTTCAAAAATAATTTTTTGAAGAAAGGAAGTTTTTTATAATACTCCGTATATAAATTCTGTCTTAGTTGGGCAACCTCCTTAAGTTCCTGTAACGTGACGTTTTCCTTACCAAATCTGGCCTTTTTCACGATATCCATACAGGTATCAAACATCACGCAATCGATATACGAACTTTGTTCCCTTACCTGTGCTTCACAGTCCTCGAGCCGTGATCCTTTGCCCGGAAGTACTTGGCAAAATAATAGAATTTTTTCAATTTCCATAAACAAAAATAAAGCAGTCTTATTGCGGTTTTGGGAGCTTCTTATCCTTCGTCTTTTTCTAATTTTTATGATCAAGAACACGGTTCCTACGGATATCGATAACAAGAGAAACACGATGATAAATATATGATTAAGCCTTATGTTTTCTTTTGTATTACCGGTTATGGTAGCCAGATGATTTGATTTATTCGCTTGTTTATCCGTTTTCTGATCTGTCACTGCAGATGTTGGCTGAGCAGGTTCCTTGGTTGGTGCGGCGGCTTCCTCTTGACTGATAATATCCTTAGCCTGAGTCAAATTATTAACTACAGAATTGTTGTATTCAATCGCCGACCCCGGTGTAAACTCGATGGGAATCCAACCGCACCCGTCAATATATACCTCAACCCAGGCATGTGCATTATAATCCCTCACGATAATTTGAATCATATTCATATCATAGTTATACTTACCTATATCACTGCCTATATAAGCCGTTACGGTTTGTATCTCTTCTGTTTGACTTTGTGAAACCTGCCCCGGACCAACGGCATACCCCTCAACATATCTTGCCGGTATTCCCATGGCACGCAGCATCAGAGTAGCAGCTGAGGCATAATGCGAGCAGTACCCCAACTTGTTCTCATACAGGAAATATTCCACAAAATCTTTATCACTAGGAAGCTTTCCCGGTGATAAGCTATACTCTGTATTTTGATCCAAATAGTTCTTCACATAGGCTATTTTTTCTGTGACACCGGTAACTTGTATATTATCTTCGGAGAAATCCTTCTTAAGCCGCTCTAAACCATCCTCCGGCATCTCTGTATAAACTTGATAAACATAATCCCGATAAAGCTTTTCATATTGTTTATAACTATCTATTTGACCTTCCTTCGATAGGATATAGAGCAGATAATTGGAAGATAAATTGAAGAAATAATTAAATTCGTATTTATCCTTCCTTTTCTTTGGCGCTGTATATAAATCCTGCTTACTATAGGTCTGTCCCAGCAATTCATAGTTTGTAAAATAGGGAGTATAAATATATTTTTTATTAGCTTCTTTATATTCTATCTCACAATTTCCCTGATAGATCTCGTAGTCTGGAAGAAAATTTGTGTTCAAGTCATCCCCTGTTCTATTTAAATTTAATATCTGATTGATAAGCTGAAACGTTTGATTTGTCGGTGCAAATACCTCCTTTGACAGATTCTTTTGCAGTTCCTTGTATTTTTTCTTATCCTCCTTGGAGTGCTCTTCCCAACGGTCACCGGTATATACACTTCCCACATATCCTTTCAGATAAATGCCTTCGGCTGCCGATTCATAAGGTACCATAATCAAAAGCTGTTCTGAATCAGTATAAGTTACCTCACCGCTATTACTTAGCTTCCCACCACTTAATCCACCTGTAGCAACAGCATTCTCGAATAAATTAAAATCTTCGGCTTGTTTTGTAAAATCTTCATAAGTAAAATCAAGCATTGCTGTCTGTATTTTTATCTTCACATCTTTAATTTCTGATATATTTTCATATTTATCTTCTGTAACAAAAAGCTTTAAGAAGAAAAATATCAAAATTCCAAATATGCTCAGCCAAACAGCTGCTCTGCTGTTAATCCTTTGAAGCAGGGTAAGCTGAGCTTTATTATCTATATTTCGGATAGAGAAGCCTGACCGAGATAAATACAGCACAGCTGCAACATATGCGATCAAATATTGCTCCGATGGAATTAATCCGAAAATAAAACAAAGCGTTATCGGAAGGAACAATAGGATACTGCACAAACCAACTAATCGGTTTCTAATAATAGCTACTGATAATAAGGTCATCATTGGAATTAAAATCATGATTACCAGTAACGTTGTATCTGCAATTTCAGAAGAATAGTCTGCCTGATAATGTATACTCACATAATTGTAATAAGAAGCCAGCCTGTCCAACACCAAATTTTCAATAATATAAAACGCATTACTTAACCTTGGTAACCTACTGTATAAAAACAAACCATAAAATAGTACTGCAAAAAATAATTTTACCAAATCATAGGAAGGAAACAGACATAAGATAAATAGAATGCCTGTCAAAATAAAAATAGCTGCATACACAAATAATCCATTCACGGGAAGCGCAATACTTTCTAGCAATACGGATATAAAACTCCAGCTTCCAATGATAATCGCAAGAATCTGGATAAGTCTTGCTGATATAGGAAACCCCGGTTTTTTTTCATCTATAATAAAGAAAGAATGGTCCATCATTATTCCGTCTTGAAGCTCTTTACCCAAATCCTCACCACCCTCTTACTAACTAAAACCAAATTGTTCCATATCACTTCTTACACTACCTATATCAACAGGCCATAAATTAACTCCTGCAGCCCCGTAATGCTGTAATACTTCTTGGGATACCTGCTGCATACCTGACAAATGATTTTGATCCCGCATGTAAATCATTTGCCTATTATTTGCTTTAACAAAGGAAAGGGAATCAGACCAAGGCATGGATATTTCTCCTGTTACAAAGAACAAATCACTATATTGATCATGGGGAAACTCAGCCAGATAATAAGACATTGCATCGATTGTTTGTGAATATGGCATCGCCTGCAGTAAACCATCAACTGCTTCATATAGATCTTTTTCTTGTGTTATGCGGACTCTCCTGCATACACCATGCTTTTCATCATACCAGGAGAAATAGTGTAACTGTCCTTTCCTCAAAAAAGTATAGGAGATAGATAATGCACTTTCGAGTATCGCATCCATGAGAAACAGAATACTATTTCCTGTCAATGCACTAAAATTTACGAATAGCAGAATGGAATAATTTAGCGGATCACTAAATTCCTTTATCATAAGCTGATTCTGTTTTCTACTCAATTTCCAATGGATTCTCTGTAAACGATCTCCTTCCCGGTATTCCCTGATCTCGAATACTTCTGTCGGGTCATCCCCCTTCTTTACAGGTGAATAATGATCACTCTCCATAAGCTGAGTATTCTGGCTTAAAATTTCATTATCTGAAAGTTCACAATAGGAGGGCAAAACAGCGATTTTAAGTTCTCCTTTCAATTTCTTCTCAAGAGAAAATAGCATCAAATAATCATAAAATCGGATTGCCTCCAGTGTTACCTCCAGATTCCCGGCATATTGTGAATACAGATTACAGATTACAGAGGTTTTCGTTCTGTAATCCAGCGAAGCGGTAATTACCCTCTTAAATTTCTGCGAGGAATAGGCATTTTTATAAGTAAAATATATTTTAACGCAGGATACCGGAAATATCGTGGGATTATGAAACTGAACGGTAATCGGTATCGCATCTCCCTTATTTGCCAAATGCATGATACAAACCAGGTCTGCCTTGATTTTCCCGTAACTGTAGCTTAAAAGACCGAATAGTAAAAAAGGCATTATTATAACTGTAAGTAAAATAATGCCCATGTAATATATATTATATAGAATTGACAAAAACCCTACTGAGACTAAAAGCAACAGATACCGTATTTTATTCCGGAACATCCACCCACCAGTACCTTTCTAAACATTTGCATACGTTTCCTTCGTAATAATTCGAGGAGCCTTTATTGTACGCAATATATCCTCCAGAAGGTTGTCCACCGTAACATTATTCACCCGTGCTTTCGGTTTCAAAATCATTCTATGTGCAGCAACATCTTTAAAAATATATTGTACATCCGCCGGAATAACATAATCCCTCTTGCTTAAGAAGGCTGTAGCCTTTACCATATTCATAATTGCTAGAGATCCTCTGGGGCTGACACCAAGATCAACTAATGGGTTTTCACGTGTTTGCTGTACCAGAAGAGTGATATATTCATAAATGGAATCATGAATAAAAACCTCCTCAACCAAACCCTGCATAGCCAGAATATCTTCTTTTCGGGCAATCTGAACTACATTTTCCAGTGGATTCGAACTTTGACGTTCTTTTAATATTCCAATTTCACTTTTTATATCGGGGTAACCCATGGTAAGCCTAACCATAAAACGATCCAGCTGAGACTCCGGTAGCATCTGTGTTCCAATGGACCCGATGGGATTCTGGGTTGCCATAACCACAAATGGCTTCGGTACCTCTCTGGTTACACTATCAACCGTTACCTTTCCTTCCTCCATAACTTCAAGAAGTGCTGACTGTGTCTTTGATGAAGTCCTATTAATCTCATCTGCCAGAAACAGGTTACATATAATTGCTCCGGGCTTATATTGATAACTGTCTCCATCCTTATTCAGGAGATGAAAACCCACTACATCCGTTGGTAATACATCCGGTGTAAATTGCAAGCGGTGATGTTCCAAATCCATAGCCTTTGAAAATGCCAATGCTAAGGTTGTTTTTCCTACGCCCGGATGATCCTCAAGCAATATATGACCTTTCGCTAAAATAGCGGTAAGAACCTTTCCAATAATAACTCGTTTCCCGATTACTACCTTGTTCACTTCATCCATTATTTGTATTGCTATCCCATTATATGGTGTCATATGTCATTCACTTCCTAACTTTGTAATTTCTTGCTTATTATAACATAGATCGATTATATTTCAAATGTCTATAAACTTAAATAATTATGAATTGATTCGAGTGTCAGATTAAGAATTAATACTCTTCTGAAAATATAACCTTAAAGTTATCAGATAAACATTAATTCCAAGATTTATG
>JAQUYQ010000037.1:0-12817 GCA_028691795.1 Herbinix sp. | reverse complement strand
GATTATATTTCAAATGTCTATAAACTTAAATAATTATGAATTGATTCGAGTGTCAGATTAAGAATTAATACTCTTCTGAAAATATAACCTTAAAGTTATCAGATAAACATTAATTCCAAGATTTATGGGTAAAAAATTGATTTGAGTACCATAAGTCGTGCATTAGGTAAAACAATGAATATTTGAGCCTATATATTCAGATGGCGCAGACCGGCTGAAAGTGGTAAAATGGACATCATTTAAGTATATTTTGTGAACAGCCCGCTTATGACTTGACTTATATCATAAAATGATTAAAATTAATCTAAGAGAATACTAGGGAGGTAGCAATAATTTGAACAATTCTAAAAAATTAAAACAGAAAAAAGTAAAAAAAGAAAAACTTAGTGAAAAACCAATAACCAGTGTATCAAAACCTTGGCTCATTACATCTATCGTATTGGTAGTGATACTGATCGGTGCTTTGCTGTTCGATCAATTGTATGAAGCAACACTTATGAAAATTGACGACAAAAAATATCAAATGAATGATTTATCCTATTATTTTAATACCGTAGAAACCAGTTATGATTCCTATAGCCAAATATTTGGTGGAAGTGTATGGAACATGACCTATGATGAGAAAGCCGGAACTACTTTTAGCGATGTTGCTAGGGATGAGGCCGTAAATCAATCTCTTTACTACGAAATTCTTAATAACGAAGCATTAAATCAAGGATATACCTTAACGGAAGAAGAAAAAACAACCGTTAGCACAAATGTCGATTCCCTCTTAAAGGAACAATATTCTGCTGCAGTAATTAAAAAGAACCATTTTACGAAGGCATACCTTACTGATATACTTAATAAAACCACTTTAGTTGAACGCTTCCGCCAGGACAAAATTGATGCCTTGGACATTGATGATGCAGCCATCAAAGCTGGAATTTCTGTTGAAGATTACAGACAATATGATATAGAATATATTAAAATTTCTACACAAACAACTGACGAGGATGGTAATACAGTAGATTTGAGTGATACGGAAAAGACCGCAGCCTATGACAAAATCAGTGCCATTTATGATAAAACTAAGACTACAAAGGATTGGTCCACACTTATTCCTACCGATGAAACTGACTTAATTTATAAAGAAGATAGTTTTATTACAACGGACACCACATTCTCTGATGATTTCAAAAAAATGATGATGGCAATGGAAAATAGCAGCATCAGTGAGATTTATAAAGATACCACCGGATATTATATTGTACGAATGGTTAATAATAATTCCTCCGAAAGCTATGATTCTGCAGTTGAAAAAGCAATCACCGATGCAGAGAATACAGCCTTTGACGATGTATATGCCAAGATTAAAGCAAATCATACCTATAAATTAAATGAAGGCGCAATAAAATCCTTAAAAATGGGTACTTTAACACTCGCTGATTAAATTTTCACTAATCTAATTGAATAAACTTTTCCTTTCTTGAAATAATATAGATAACAATTTTCAGAAAGGAGAAAGTTATGGCAAAGAATAAAAATAACGGTTCCAAAAACAGTGCAAATAGTAGCAGTAAGACAAGTACTACCAGCAGCAATAAGAACAGTATGGGCGGTTCTATGAAAGATACTCATGCACAGGTTCCGGACAAGGGTCCTTCCCGCAGCGGTCCTGGTGGTGAATAACTAGATGTATTTAATAATTATAAAAAAATGGATTGTTGTGGCAACAATCCATTTTTTTTGGTTCAGGTGAAATAAGTCAGTTAAATATTCATCTTATAGTCTTGACTTATTGCACCCGAACCATATTTATTAGCAACTCGGCATCATAGCACCGCCAGGGCCGTAAGGTATGACAAAGGTTGGCATTCCTGCGGCATAAGGTGCAATATCATACTGCTGATAATATATTACAAGTCCTTCTTTTGATAAATAGTAATTATTTGCCTTGAAGTTATCCTTTACCAGCTGCTCATAATTATCAAAAAACATAGCATCTCCAGCTGCTATCTGATAAGCAATCTGCTTATTGATGATCTGAATGATATATTCCTTATAATGATTATTATTAGGAAAAAAATCTGCCAGCTCCATCCGTCTGCTTCCCTGCAAATCCCAGGTATCCGAATATCGCAGAGTAAGACCATGTGCTCCTCCAGTATATTCATATTGGTCAAAATACAAGCTAAGTACACAGTTTTGATTGTAAGTAATTAAAAAATCCACATAGGCTTCAAACTGATGAATCGGATAATTGTTAGCCTTAGAATGCTCGAAATCTACCATAGCCATCTGATATAAATTCATAACATTTGATCTTTCATACATAACCGCTTTCGTTCTGTATAGCGTATTCAATTTATTAGCTAAGGTATAATATGTTTGGGAGATAAACTTTGGATATTTAATCGTATATTTCAATATCAAGTAATTCTTGTAATACATGTCCTGTTGCAATACCTTTTCTCTGACTATCATCTGATAACCTTCTGGCAATAAGCTCTCCTCCTCATACCCGACAATCTTATTACATCATATGCTTCGGTTCCATCCGATATTCTTGTCTTATTACATTCCTCCTGCAAGCTCTATGAATTAATTAGTGGTTATTAAAACTATGATAGTGCTTGTATGTCCTGTTGATTTTATGCAGTGAAAATTTTTCATATAAGCCAATACAACAAACATCTCAATTTGTTTTACTAAATGTTCGTTTATATGTAACTACACCCCGTCCTATTGCATATATAAATATTGAATAATTTGTAAAGGTGTGTCATATTATGAAAAATGCAGTGGGTTTTTTGGGGAGTTCTCTGTTGGCAAATTTAACAAATAACCTCAATTTTTATATTCTATATATTACAATGGTGGTTGTATTTTTCCTACTTGGTTTAATTCTTGGAATTAGTATAGAGACAAGGAAAAAGAGCACGAATGATAATATGGCTCCTACTTTAGTCGATAATAAGAAAAAGCCTAACCATACAGATCCTCTAGTCCAAGAAAGCAAAGATTTAGAAGATATACAAAATAACAGGATAAATTCGGGATCGACACACTCCAGACATAGGCATAATAAACATCATTCGCAATAAATAGGTGGGTTTATTATCCAGGGGCTTTTTCATAAAAAGCCCCTGGATAATCCTTAATAACCCTTTGCTTCAGGTTATTATTCCGCAAAAGCAGATAGAGATTTTGTTAACAATACGATATATGCCTATCTGCGCTATCGTACCACATTACCGCTCCACTTTATTAGACGAGCTTTCGAATTCTTTATTAATTTTATCTTTATTCTTACCGCCTCCTAAGTTAACCGAGCTATTTCCTTCCGAATTTGAATTTTTTAAATTCTCTTTTTCCTTTTCCTTTCGGTATCTTTGATTTGATTGCTTGCTCAAAGTATCACTTCCTTTTTTATTTAGTAAAAATATTATTCCTTAATTTACTGTAGCTATACACTTTGAAGTTGTTTCATTTATTAATAATGATCCCTGGTTAATAAAAAGGATGGCAGCACAATTTGAATCTGCACTTCCATCCTCAATACTATTTATTCAATTTTTCTTTGATAATATAATATGCCTCCAACAAATCATCAACTATATAGTCTGCTGTAGACTGCTTAAAATCAAAACGCAAATCTCTTTTTGCTATTACTGGTATGTTGGCATTGTTACATGCTTCAATTCCATAAGTTGAATCCTCTATTGCAATCACTTCATCTTTATTAACTCGCAATTTTTTTATCGTAGATAAATAGATTTCCGGATCCGGTTTGCTGTTCTTAAAATCCAACCCACTTGTTATCACATCAAAATACTTTCCTATTCCACACTGCATAATAACTTCTTCTATATTATTTAAGGGAGAAGAGGACGCTATTGCCATCTTTAACCCTACTTTTTAATTTCTCCATCATTAATTTTTTCATTTTGAATATTGTGGTTTATTACCCATTCCACTTTAATACACTACTATATCATCTGACCAACCATTTGCAAACACTTTTTAGTAAAAAATATCATAAGCTACGTTGCCATCCTTATTTAATAATGATATCGATTTCTCTCTCCAATAAGAAACAATACCGTCACAACAAAAGCCATAACTTCTGCGACAATGATGGAGTACCAGATACCGTCAATCCCAAATAGTAACGGGAGTAAAAAAATTGCGATAATCTCAAACACAAGGGTTCGTAAAAACGAAATAGTAGCGGAAATAAGACCGTTATTTAGTGCCGTGAAGAAGGAAGAACCAAAGATCCCGGCCCCTGCAAACAGGAAGGAAAAGGAGTAGATTAAAAATCCCCGTAGCGTAATGGAAAGCAAACCTTTATCATAACCAACAAAAATAGTGGATAAGGACCTTGCTGATAACTCTGCGGATACAAACATTCCTATTGAGAAAATACTAATAATTACAATACTTTTTTTCAGTATATTTTTTAGTTCCATATGATTAGCAGAACCAAAATGATAGCTGATGATTGGAGCTGTACCAATGGAGTAGCCTATAAATACAGCTAGAAAAATGAGATTAACATACATTAACACTCCATAGGCTGCTACACCGTCCTCCCCGGCATACTTTATAAGCTGGATATTGTATAGCATTCCTACGAGAGACATGGAAATATTGCTCATTAACTCTGAAGAACCGTTAGCGCATGCCCTTAGGAGCGTTTTCCAATCATAGTTCGTTTTCGTTAGTCGAAGAAGGCTGCTGTTAGGAGAAAGAAAATATGCAAGAGCTGCGCCGCCACCTATAATCTGGCTGATTGCCGTGGCAGCAGCAGCTCCCATGAGTCCCCATTTAAGAAGGACTACTAAAATTGCATCCAAAAGTATATTAGTAACACCTGAAGCAACCGTAATAAAAAATCCAAGCTGTGGCTTTTCAGCCGTCACAAAGAAGCTTGAAAAAACCATTTGTAAAATAAATCCCGTCAGACCTATCAAAACGATACGACTGTATTGTACACAGTTGTTTAACATATCGCTTTTTGCTCCTAAGAAAGAGGCAATCTGTGGTATAAAGATTATACTGATTATTGTTAAAACAATACCAGAAATAATTGAAACATAGACAAATAGCGAGAACTGGCGGTTGGCCTTTTCTAAATGGCCCTCACCCATTGTTTTGGCAACTAGTGCACTGCCTCCTGTGCCGAACATAAAGCCAATTGCACTGAGAATCATAATAAAAGGCATTATAAAGTTAACTGCAGCAAAGGGTATTTTACCAACAAAGTTGGAAACAAAGTAACCATCTACTACACCATAGATAGATGTAAACACCATCATGGCAATAGACGGAATCGTAAATCTTATTAATTTTTTGTAAGTGAAATGATCAGATAATTGAATTTTCATATTAAATACTCCTTTACAAAGTCTCTGCTTTTTTCTTGAGTACTGATAAAAACCGCTCAGTCGCTAAGTAAACAGCTTTCTCCAAAGTTGCAAATCGTATATAGAATCATCATTGCACTGCCTGATAATCCTAGTTTTTTGGAAAGCTCATGATAAGTATTGTCAATCTCACTTATCAGATAGTTGAATCGCTTCATACTGCAGTTGAAATATTCTTGCATATTTATCCTTCAATCATAAAGTCCGAAATCGTACTAATATAGTATAGTACGATTTCGGACCTAAAGGCTATTTACGCCAAATTATTTGGATTTGATCCGGACTTTACAGTCGAAAGTCTCAGCTAATTCCTCAACAGGCCATCTGTTTAAGTCATTTGTAACCCTGTAGGCAAGGTATTCTACTACAACAAGGTTGTAAATGACCGAAAGGTAGGGATTTTTTGTGGCGGGGCATTTTATAAATTTGCTATTCTCCTGCGCGGAAGATGTAATCATGTAGCAACGATTGGTAAACTGATTGGTTGCTTCATAAATTGTATGTAGCCGATTGCTGGTTGCCTCGTTATTGTCTATAAAAATACAGGTATAGTTGTCGTTTATCTGGAAGTTCGGTCCATGCAGAAATTCTTCCGATTCATAGGAAAAAGAGCAGATTCCCAAAGTCTCACCAATTTTCAATGCTCCTTCTAGTGCAACACCATAGCTGGGACCGGAACCAATAACAAAAACTTTTTGCGTAGAAAGTAGTTCTCTTTTATTTGCTTCAAAAAACTCCTTTGTCCGTTGGTACATAAGTTCGTGAATATCTGCAGTTTCTGCTAGTTCTTTGATATATTCGTCGTATTGCATAACTTCTATGGTATTTGTGGCTTTTGCAGCTTCTAAGGCAAAGAGCATAAAATACAGTACCAAGCCGACCATACCCTTTGTGACGAATCCAACAGTTTCTGTACCGATTTCATAATTTATCAGTAGATCACAGTGCTTTTTAAAATCACTCTCACTGTCAGCCGTAATACCTATTGTTGGAATACTTTTTTCGCGCAATTTCTCTAAAGCCTTTAACGAATTAGTAGAATTGCCACTTTGTGATGCAACAAGGATCAAACTGCGATCGGTAAAATCATTTTCCCAATATTCAAAGGTATACGGAGAAATCACCTGGACCTCTTTTTTTAATACCTTTTGCATAAAAAGTCGCGCACAGACAGATGAATTGTAAGAAGAGCCACTGGCGACAATAATTATTTTGTCCACCTCGGACTTCTGGTAAAACTGAACTAAGCTGGCAGTCAACTGTTTTCTGTTGGTTACGTTTTTTCGGATGACTTCCGGTGTTTCTTTAATGCAGTCATCCATTGTTTGCTTTGTTAAAGTCATAGTTTCCTCCTCGTGGTTTATCATGTATTCCGGTTTATACTTTTATTATACCAGAAGAGAGGTGGAAAGTCAATGAAAAAAGCCAACAGTGAAGTTGACTTTTCAAAATCATTAACAAGGATTTATTTTATAAGCACAGGAAGCTTTATCGCAACGAGTGTAAGAAGTGGTATATTCGACAATAGTGTTTTGCTTGTCCCGGCCAATGAACTCATAAACAAATAAAAAATCATCCGAATCAATATTCATAATTCGTTCAATGGGATGTTTTACTTTTTGTACGGTCATGATATCATTGATTTCTGATGGCAGGTGGTTTCTGATTTCCATATAATCATAAAGAGAAACATGACTAAAGTTATAGTTATCAATATCGGGAAAGAATTTTAGCGGAACATAGGTATGTTCCAAAGCAACACTGTTTCCTTCTACGCTACGCAGTCGGTGGATATAATATATGCTCTCGTCTTTTTCTAGATCCAGTTTATCTTCCAAAAAGCGTTTTCCGCTGATGATTCCCTTATCAATTACCTCGTTTTCGATGCAGAGGCCGGCTTCCTTGAAGATGGCACTTAATCCAAATTTAGAGTGGGACAGCTTGTTGCCGAAATAAATTTTCTTATCGCCATCCTTTTTTACAACAAAGGTGCCCTTGTTCTTTATTTTATAAAGATAACCATCATCCACCAGTGAATTAATTGCATTTTTAACAGTCATGCGATTGATTTGATAGGCCCCCGCCATATCTCGTTCGCTTGGTAATTTTTCTCCCGGTAAATATTCCTTATCTTTGATTCTTTGAATAATCATTTCTTTTAATTGTAGATATAATGGCATTCTATAGTCCATAAGATACTATCCTCGTTCTTCATTAAGATTTATACATAAACCGATTGGGTTTCATATAACTCTCGGAATATTCAATTAAATTGTCGTTATTGTCAAAAACACTTCCGTGTTGATATATGATTTTTTCATGGCTTTGTATTTTCAATAAGGGAAGTATCGTTTTATCAGCATAAACGACATCGACAATTTGTTCACTTTTTTTTAGCTGGATATGATATTCATCGTTTATAATTTTGTATAGAGAACCTTTTTCAAGGTCATATTTGTCCAGGTCAGGGCATTTGGCTACGGGAATATATGAGATATTAACACATACGGGATCATCGTCAACAATACGTAAACGCTTGACAATATAGATTGGAGTTCCAATGAGTAACTTAAGGCATGCAATAAAGTGTTTGCCGACCTCTATTTTTTCAAACGAAATCAATTTTGTCAGAACATTATTGGATAAGGAAAATAATTCATTCGTCAAGGAAGCGATGTTCTTTGCATTGATTATCACGCGCGGCTTATTTACATAATATCCGCTTTTGGGTTTTGTGTAAATCATGCCTTCTTCTTCCAGCAAATGCAGAGCAGAGCGAATGGTTAGGCGCTGAACATTAAAAATGGCACATAGCTCTCTTTCGCTGGGCAGGCACTCCCCCTCTTTTAGCTGTTTTTCCTTTATAATATATTTAATTTCGTTTGCTAATACAAAATCTAAATTCATTGTTTCCTCCATTCCGTCTATCTCTCTAAATTTACCATATTTTTTGATAATTTACCATATCCCTGTACAAAATTTTAAAAATAAATGATAACCTAGAACTGTAAAAAAACAAATTCTATAATATTGAGGTGATACTTCACCTTGACTTTTTTATATTAAAATGCAATTTGGTACTATGTCAAGAAAAAGTACAAGTTAAAAGTGTACTTTTTCCCCAATTAGAACTACTAATAGAACCATAAACATAAAAATAGCTCTATATCAAGTGGTGGAGCGGGATTCAGAGCTTCCCACCTCAACACATGACAAAGAGCGTAAAAACATGCTGGGTTTTTTGACAAATCCCAGCATGTATATTTACGTCAGGAAATAATGAGATTAACCCATAAATCCAGTAAAAGCGCCGATCAAACCAATGATTAGACATAATAACATCATTATCATTGGAGAAATCTTTTTATTAAACAAGAAATTGATTAATCCTACAAACAGCAGCGGTACTAGTCCGGGAATAATTCCGTCCAGAATTTCGGAAACGGTTTGAGCAGCCTCTCCCATTCCTACCGGTATTGTAATATTTACAGTCATCATTTGTGCAGTCATTGCACCAATAACCATAAGTCCAACAATTCCGGCTCCCTCCATTAAGGTTTTCATAATACCGGAACCGCTTAACTGTGATATTGCATCTGTTCCTAATTTATACCCAAAACTGGTCGCTTTGTAGCGAATGTAGTAATGAGGAATATTATAAACCAGAAAGAATGCAATTGGGCCTAAAATACTACCTTTTAAGGAGAGAGAAATACCAACGCCGAGAGCAATTACACGTAACGTTCCCAGAAAAAATCCGTCACCAACACCGGATAACGGCCCCATCAATGCAGTTTTTACTGCGTTGATGCTCTTGGTGTCATAGTGTTCTGGATCTTTTGCCCGTTGTTCTTCCATTGCAATACTCATTCCCAATACAAATGTTAAGATTGCAGGCGTAACATTAAAAAGCTCCAGGTGTCTGTGCATTGCTTCTGACAGATCTTTTTTGTTCGGGTATAATTTTTGTAAAATAGGAAGCATTCCCTTACAATACCCTACATTCATCTGTCTTTCAGAGTTCCATAACCATTCTGCTGGTAAAGACTGAAAGAATACCTTTCTTAAATCCTTTTTTGTAATTTGAACTTCATTTCTATCAGAACTCATCCAGTTCCCCTCCCTTCACATTTTCCGTAACTGTTTCTGCGTGGTTTGCTACAATAAGCCATGCGATTAAAATAGCTATAATTGCAACGGTAACGGGAGAGAATCCGAATAATTTAACGATGAAAAATCCCATAAAATAAAATGCAATATTTTTTTTGCCTGCCATCTGTCTTAGTAATAAGACAAAACCGATAGCAGGAATGATACCCAGTGCGATATTCATTCCGTTTTGAACTGTTGTCGGAATCCGGTTAATAAGGGCGGTAACAGTATCGCTTCCCAGATAAAATCCAATTGAAATTAAAGCGCACGACATTAAAGATAATATTATAGGAGCTACATAGAATATGATTTTGAATAATTTAGGGTCCGCTTTTTCGGCTGCTCTATCGCACATATGTACAAAAACCAAACTCACTGGCGTTTTTACAGCGTCAAAGAGCATCATGGCTGTAGCAACCGGAATTCCTAAAGCAAGAGCCGCTTCCGGGCCAGCTCCGGTCTGAATTGCCAAAGCTGTACCAAGAATCGTTCCGCTTACATAATCCGGCAATGCAGCCAGACCGATTGATACAACGCCCATATATACCAGCTCCAGATTAGCTCCAATAATAATACCAGCTTGTAAATCCCCCATAACTAATCCTGTAATAGCTCCTAATACAATTGGTCTGCTGATATGTGTAGTTCCGCCCAGGAAATCAAGTTGAAATACAAAATATACCAAACCAACTAAAATTGCTTTTAATAACATGCCATTCCCCCCATTCCTAAATTAATTTACTTACTTCAATCTCTTTGTCTGAGGCTGCTCCCTGCACAAAGCAATAGATTCCTTTACCGATCATATCTTTCAGCAACTCCAATTCTTTTTCATTGGCGTAGACTGCCTGATGAAGATGCTTCTTGCCTTCGTTATCGCAGGTACCGCCTAAATTAACACTTTTCGCATTAACGGCTGTTGCTATGCGATATGCATCTTCTATGTTTTCACAAATAATTAACAGCTTGTATTTATCGGTTACACCTGATTTCAGTGTCGAGATACTGTCCTCTACGGTTTTTGCTACAACCTTAACATTCTGAGGTTTCGTTAATTTTACAGTCTGCAATCTAAGAGCATCGTTCAGCAGCGTATCACTGGCGAGCAAAATACAATCAGCACCCGTTTTTGCAATATACGAAAATACTACCTGTCCGTGAATCAACCTGTAATCCACCCGAAGTTCTTTAATCATATCTTCTCCTTTAAAAATCCTCTAATTCATTGTTGTCAGTTGTCAGGTCATTACAGTATACCATCCCATTTCTGGCTTCCGTGATATTTTCCCGAATCACTTCTTCTATGTTATCTTCTTCCGACGCCAATAATATTCCAAGGATCAGAGTCAGATTTACACCTGTAATAACATGAATATTTTTTAGCTGCCCTGTCACACGAAGCACTGCATTATTTACGCTGCCGCCAAATAAATCCGTAAAAATGATTATTTCCGAGTATTCGTTCATCGAATCAAGTTTTGTCCGGATTACCCGATCCATATCTTGGTTGCCATCTACATATCCACAAATAAAGTCAATCTGTGTCTGGTCTCCGGCAATCATTTTAATGCTGCTGACTACTCCTTTCGACATATAGGCATGACTAATTACAATATATGCTCTCATAATATTTACACTCTTAGTATTCGAACTGTCGATAGTAACGTCTGTAGTTCAAATTATGTTTTGTATATCTTTCATAATATGTAGCTAATCTGTCGGATAACATAGCACATACAATCCAATGTGATACTAATTCACGGAATTGCTCATCCAGACCACAAATGCTGAATTCTGCCGGATCAATTACATAACACTCTGCATTAATTTTCTTGCAGAAGCTTTCAACGCGAGTATCAATTGAGCGATATTCATCTTCGCTTTTGATGATAAATACAGGAACACCTTTTTCTACCAGCTCTAAGGTGCCATGGAAGAACTGATCCGCCCGACACGGTCTGGTTCTTACCCATTGCATTTCTTCCAGAAAACACATGGAGAACATCATTGTCTCTCCCCAAAGAGAACCAGAACCTGTAAATATGGAGTACGGTGCATTGTATGTCTTTTGTGCAATCTCATCAGCACGAGATTCAAAAGTTTTTCGGATGTCGACCAGATCATTGAAAATATTTTTAATCTGATCCACATACTTTGGATATTCGGCAAATTCTCCACGGAAATGTAGGAATCCATAAATAAGGAATGTTTCCAACATTGTTACGTGCTCGATTCCACCTCCTTCTCCCAAATCGAGTTCGATTACCTTGGAAGATAATTGTGCCAAAGGAGTATCCTTTGGAGCGAATGCCACAACATCAATATTTTTTTTCACGAGCATTTCTGTAGCCTTTACAGTTTCTTGAGTAGTGCCGCTGATACTGGAAGTGATAACGAGTGATTTTTCATCTAAATGTTTCGGCCATAAAACAGTCAGCGTTCCTGCATTTAACTGAATAAAATCCAGCTTTGATTTTTTATTTGCCAGATAAGCAAACGGTTCAAATGAAAACTCTGTACCGCCAATTCCCAGCAGATAAACATTTTTATAGTCTTTCTTTGCCAGCTCTTTTGCTAATTCTTCAATTTCGCCGCGTCGGCTATAAGCCTTCCCTCCCTCTCTCACATAGCTTTCTTCGTTGAACTTCATTAATTCTACCGTTTCTTTTTCAATTTTCATGTTCAGGTACTCTCCTTATGGTTGTTTATGTGTTCCAGTTGATACTATAATTATACCAGATGTTTTTCGTTTTGCAAGACATTTTTGAAAAACAGGTATAAAATTTTTAATGTGTGGTTTCTTTGAAGTGTTTATTCCCCTTTTGGTTTATTATGTGTTCCACATAATTATATATTTATACCAGTATGATAGTTTTGTCAAGATAAAAAATCAGGAAATAAGTATTCTTTACTTATTTCCTGATTTTTTATCTTTTCTATTATTCTAGTTAATCCCTATTCTACTCTAGGTTTTGAAACAAAATAGCCTTTTCTTGGAATGGATTAAATAACCCCTTCTTATTCCAACATTCGTAACCCTGAGCGAAGTGTAAGACGCTGAATTCCAAACTTCACTCATTTCATGTTGAATATTCCGTTTTAATTAGGTCTTTCTGCAATTTTGTGCTTCATTCATTTTGCAAGATCTTTTCTCTATGTAATGAAACGTTACATTTGACATACACTAAATCACTAAGGCGACTTTCTTCCCATTCAAATCCTATATTAAGTAAACGCCATCTATTGACATGAAA
>JAQUYQ010000036.1 GCA_028691795.1 Herbinix sp. | reverse complement strand
TAGCAGCATAGCAGGCCCCTTTTGTAAATAAATTCTGTCCAAAGAAAACCCTTCTGCCCACACACAGGCTTTTGATCACTTCATCCGCCCATCCCCCGCTAAATCCGCTGCCGGTAAAATATAGGGTAGTAATAATTTGTTTATATAAAGCAGTATTTGCAATATTCTCAAATATATAAGCAGCATTACTGCTGATAGAATTACTATTCTTAGGTTTAAGCAGATCCATATTTAGGTCATCAGAATAATTTGACTTTATTAATCCTGCAATCATCGGCTTTGATCTACGGTTCAATCGAATCTGATAGAAATTCAGACCTTCCGCGTCAAAATCAAACAATCCAACATCGTTCATCCAGAGCGACTTGTCCTGACTCAGGGCATAATATAAATATACTCCTGCATGGCTCATTACAACAGCACGATCCTTTTCAATTCCTAAGGATGCTAATACTTCATATATCTTCTCTACTAATATAGGTTCCGAATTTCGGACAGTGATAACCAATTTGGTAATTGGCTCTGTAGGGAAGTAATTCTTAATCAGAGTTAATGTTTTCCTTATATACTTTTCCAGCAAGGCTATTGGGGTAAACTTAATCCCATATAGTTCTACCTCTTTTTCCGATTGAACCTTTTCTAATAAATGCTCCACCAAAATTCCGGCACCGGCTCCAGCACAAGTAATCGCCTCATCTCCAAACAGCCATTGCTTTGTTTCTGCCTTCATACACAATACCGTAGGAATCGGGCAATAATCCTCACCCTCACATACGCTTATTGGTATCGGTTCCATTGTTTTATAACTATAGCAGCTGATTTGTGTAAAATCTTCACATAAATCATATCCTACCATTAGTTTTCTTGATGAATCCATTTATACTAACCTCCATTCCGCGTCCTTTTCCCATTTATTCGATTTGCTTAAAGCATGTTGATATCATATATTCTTTCTTTGCATAATCTTCCATCAAATTGAGTAGAGTGGTATCATCCTTCATTTTTAAAGATATCAGCATCAGATTGATATGACTGTAATTAGACTCGTCTTCCTCCAAAGTTTCACAATCATAATGGATACTGAAGCTCTCTGTTATATTCGCATCCTCATCTGATTCCTCCGTAATATAGTACTGTAATTCCTCATGATAAAATATAACAAACTCTTTTGTATGAATTCCCAGGAAAATGTCAGGCATTTGTTCCGTAATGAATTCCTGTTCTTCGCTTTTTCCTAAACGGTAATGTATAAAAATTCGCTTTTTAGGATCTGCATGATAACACAGGAAAACTTTATCTAATATCTGATCAGGTAAAGTTAAGATATTTTTATATTGTAAAAAGAATGGTAATACTATGCCTCTTCTTACCAGCCTTTGTATATTATATTCTGCAAAGATTATTTCACTTTCTAACAACGTTCTACCGTCAGCACTATTCTTTAACCATGCCAATAAACAAACGTCATTTTCTTCATAAAAAAGTTCTCTTTTCATTATTTTAAATAACTCTTTTTCGATTACTTGATCGTGAACGAGATATTGGTAGGCATAGTAAGTAAGGAAAGCCCTAACCAGCAAACGGTTTGTAACTTCCCTATAATAAGTACTGAAGATATGGAAGCTGTCATCAATATAACTTTGTGCAAACAGCATTTGTGTAAGCAGCCGTTCCTCCAAGCTATGGCACTCCAGTTCAAAAATTCTCGCTGCCTGCCATAGCTCAAACATTTCTCTGGTCGATCCATCATAATAATTTATCAGGTATCTAAGCACTGCTTCATCATATTTGCCTTGGGAAAATACGTAATAACAGAGGCTCACCAGAAAATCCTGCTTTTTATCAGCCTGTACCGTCTTCATCAATCCGGAACATAGCTTAACCAGCCTGTTTACCGATATTCCTTCAAAGCCAAAGATTTTAAGTGCCTCAAGTGTTTTATTATAAAATGAACGAATTAGCATATATTCTATGTATTTTGTTCTCTCATTTGGCTTAATCATACTAATATCTATCTGATTTAAGTAATGCTCTAACAATTCATCATTATAATTCTCATAGTAATGATCAATTAAGGCTTGCTGACAGTATGTAACATGCTCTTTTGACAAACCATCAATCATCAGTACCCTTTTTCTAAGTTCAATTGCTTCTTCATTCATGATACGGTAACTTTGATAACGATCATATAAATGCAGCAAAAGCATTGGATTAAGGCTGTGTTCCATGCAAGCATTCTCAAATTCCTCTGCATTCATTAATGGCTTCACCGTATATTCCACTGATTCTACATAACGGTTGCCAAAGCTATCGACAAAAAAGATTTCGGCATTGCTAGTGTAAATATCCACTTGAGCCTTACCATTTATCAATGGAAAGGACTCTTCTGTTCCCAGTTCTTTATGAATTACTATCACGTTAACAATGTATGGATTATTGCAAACAATCTCATGCCGATATAATATGATTGGTAAATGCTTAGCTTCTTCGGCTCCAAGCGCTGCTTTGTTCAAAAATTCCACGTACAATACCGCAAGATCACGGCTGATATAATGACCTTCCAGCATTTTCGAGGCGAAAACTTCCATTTTCTTATGATATGAGCGGTAGATCGGTTCATTGATGCTTTTATTTTTTATAACACTTGCGTATAAAAATGCCTTCTTATTATCATTTAAATTACTGTTATATATAAAATACAGTAGTACAGGCTGAGCAATCTTATCCTGCATGGCATTGCTCACAGTGTACATATAATATTCATACAGTTCGGTGATACGCAGCTGGGCCTCAACTCCAAGACGGTACCATTCAAAGTATTTCTCTGATTTTTTCATGCCTTTTATTAACATACAGCAAATGGCAGACAATATCTCCGAGTTTCCATATTCATCATACAATCGAACCAGTCCGTTAAAAATTATTTTATCAAAGTTCTTTTTCTTACTGGCTAAATAAGTGTATTGTTTTGCTGCTTCCTTGGATAATATCCAGTTCTTTATTCCATAGTTAAGGAATTGTACTTCGAATTCCGATAATTCACGAAGCAAATATGGCTCTTCATTAATGATACAGACCGCTTCATAATAAAGAATCGGACTGCGGCAACCCATAGTAAACTGCTCTTTAATTTCTGCCAGTTTCTTACCCTTGTTTTTCTCAAAGTGCTTATCAGTATAAAGTAAAAACCATAAAATACGCCAGTCAGAATTACCATTCGAATAAAACTTGCGTATTGTATCGGCTGTATTCATAATCGTGGTGTCATCTTTACGATATAATGCCTCTAGATAGAGATATGCACAATACTCCAGAACAGATTTTTTCTTAAGAATTGCCTCCTCCTTCGAAAAATCCGAAAGAAGTTCTTCGGCAAGTTGATTCTTGCCGGATACTATCGCCAGATGTGTTTTCAATAGATCTTTTACATAACCAACCTCCGGCCCAGGCAGCTTATCTATCAAGGCTTCTGTTTCTTCCAGATAATTAGTTAAATTGGTTCGGTTCAACCGAAAGCCTAAATAAACATCAATGAGTCCAAACTCAACTTTTTGTTTGAGACGTTTCCCAGATGCTTTATGTTCCGCCTTCTTATATTTAGAAAGTATATTCACTGTTATTGTCTGATGGGTTGTTTTTATATAAATATGTCCGAAGTTATTACCATGACCTAAATAGTCTGGATCAATAAGATAGGATACCTGATGGGTATTGCCGATAAAACGGTCTGCCCATAAAAATTTCTGTTCAAGCTGAATAAATGGTACATCCGTACTGACTCTGATTTCAGCATATCCCCAATGATTTTTGGTTAGGGTAAGCTTGTCCATAATGACTTCGTTTGCAACCGTATATTCCACCTGCGTTTTATCTATCTCCAGACGAATAGTAGATTTTTTGCGGATCGTGATTAAAAATTCTTCCAATGCCTGACTGGTGGAAATGCTTTTCATTAGATTACGATATATCATTTTATAACGTACTTCATTTGCCAGGAAAATACGTTCAAACTCCCCAGAACGAAATACCCTTTTTGCATCGGACCAATCCATTCTTGCCAGATTGGTAAATTGGAATAAATCTTTAATTTTACCTAAGGAAGACATGCAATAAGAAGCCTCTGTCTGTATGGTAAAAGGTAGTGATAACTCTCCGCAGTCACTTACAATACAAAATTCACCATGGATTTCATCACCGGCACCTAAAGCGGCTGCATTGAATTGATAGGAAATTATATTTGTAACATCATGAAATGTGGCATTTTGAAGTAGCATCTGACGATTTGAAGAATGTACGAAGCCCTTCATTACTCTTCCTGCACTATTACTTATTGTAAAGCTGCCTTCCTGAATGCTGCCTGCTTCCACTGTAATTATGATTTCCTCTTCGGACAGACAAATAAAAGGAAGCTCATATTCAAAATCCACATTTGAAAAACGCTCAATTTTTTCCTTCAATTAAGTCACCTCAAGTAATTTATTTACAGCCAAGTTTCTTTAATCCTAAAAATATGTATATAATAATACAAATGCCTGCTTTATAAACATCTAAATTATTGCATTTTAGGAAAAATAGGCTATAATATGTAATTATAATTCAATCAATTAAAAAAATCTAGTATCTATCATAATTTGGCGAAATGAAGAATAGGAGTCCTATGATAAAGCATTCAGATCATTTTCACGGAAGTGACTTAGAAACAATTGAGAAAGTTTATGGAATAAAGAGATCGGATATTGTAAGTTTTTCTGCCAATGTAAATCCACTTGGCATTTCTCCGAAACTAAAATCTACTCTATCGGAGCAAATTGATGCCATCATGAGTTATCCTGACAGGGAATATACACAGCTTAGAAAACGTATTGCAGACTATCTTCATACCGATTTTGAAAATATTATTGTCGGTAACGGTTCTACGGAACTGATCTCATTATTTATACAAATTAAGCACCCCAAAAAGGCTTTAATTATCGGACCTACTTATTCTGAGTATGAACGTGAGGTTTCTTTGGGAGGTGGAACAACCCGTTACTACCGTTTGGAGGAAGAGCAGAATTTCATTCTGGATATTCGTAAGTTGGAAGTGGAACTCACTGCTGATGTAGACTTGTTAGTTATTTGTAACCCGAACAACCCCACTTCCACCGCAATATCAAGAAATGATATGCGTAAAATACTTGATATCTGCAAGCAGAAGGGTATCTTCGTAATGGTGGATGAAACTTATGTAGAGTTTGCCGAAGATGTGTATAAGATTACCTCTGTACCATTAACCGGATATTATAACAATATTATTATTCTGCGCGGTATTTCTAAATTCTTTGCTGCTCCGGGCTTGCGCCTCGGATATGCAATCTGCGGTAATGTGGATTTACTGAAAGAAATAAATCAGAGAAAGAATCCATGGACGATTAACAGTCTTGCTGCTATCGCAGGTGAGATTATGTTCTCTGACGAAAATTATATCAAGGATACCCGTAATTTGATTGCCGAAGAAAGAGATCGTATCTGCAAAATTCTTGATACCTGTAAAAATGTCCGCTATTATGAACCGACCGCAAATTTTATCCTTATTAAAATTCTGAAAGATGATATTACCTCAATGGATTTATTTGAAGCGGCTATTAAGAAGGGGCTGATGATTAGAGATTGCTCCACATTCCCGTTCTTAAATAATAAATTTATCCGCATCTGCTTTATGACACCTGCAGCTAACGATGCGCTGCTTAATGTGATACTGGAGGCTGTGAAGTAGATGTGTATTAAAAACAGAAAAGAATCGTTCTGGGGACGGTTGCTGATACGGTTTGAGACTATTGAAGGCTAGGAGGGAAGCCGGATGCAGGTTACTAGCATTTCTAAGGTATCTCGCTCACTTAAAACAATCAGAACGCGCAATAACTCCTCAGGGGGTATAGGAGAAACCTACTCAGTAGCTTTCTCCTATACCCCCCCTTCGTCAGACATTTGCGCTCGTGCGAATTGTCGCACGTCTGATTTGATCGTTCACTTGATACCTAAGAATTGCACGTAACCTGCATATGCTTTCCTCCTAGCCATCAAAACGTCTCGAACCGTTTCAGCAACCTGGCTTTGGATGGCGATAAGTTTTATTTAATAAGAGGCTTCACGGTTACTCTTAATAACATATCTTAACCTCACAAATCTATATTATATATCTATTCTATTTATTTAATTTCAAAGGTACAATATACCACTACAGTTACCTCTTTTTCTAAGGAGGAGATGTCTTTATCTATGTAATAGCCATATTCATCATAATCGTCAACAACGTTTGAATAGAGGGGTGTAATCGTAATATCAGAAATATTTGCATGTGATAAATCTCCGAGCTTACTTCCTGCATTTTCTGCAATCATCTTAGCACGCTTTGTTGCATCCTTAGTAGCTTCTGCCAACATAGTGACTTTTAAATCAGCCAGCTTAGTATAATGATATTCCGGAGCATAAGATTGGAATTGGATAATCATTGCCCATCTGTAATCGTCCCTTTAACACCTATATTTTCATAAATTATTTAGGTAATTTTTATAAATAAAATTATTGACTTAAAAAAAGTGTGTGATATAATACATTTTAGTTAGGCACCTAATTATTAGCCACCTAACCATTAAATTTATTGATAATTGGTGTGAGTTAAAATAATTAATATTATTAGGTACTTGTGTATTGCTTAATACTAATTTTAATTTTACAAATAGTTAAGAGGGGAGGAAAGTAAAGAGTAATGGGAAGCGATTTAAAAGAACTGCTCGGAACCTTATCCGAGATTATGAAGTATATTCACCAACGTTCCTATCATACTATGAACCACAAACAAGTGTATCCCGGCCAGCCGAAATTATTAACATTAATCAAGGCAAATGAAGGAATTACCCAGAAAGATTTATCTGAGAAGAATTGTGTCACCCCCGCTACCATAACAGGAGTGTTGAGTAAGCTAGAAGCAAATCATTATGTGTACCGAGTTCCTGATGAGACTGACAAACGCATCCTGCGAGTCTACCTCACACCGGAAGGGCGAGAACTTGCCGAACATGCCGAATTATTTATGGCATCTTTGATAGAACAGTTATTTGCAGGGTTTGATGGTGAAGAAATCCAAACCTTAATGGCACTTTCACAAAAAATAAAAAATAATATCATTACACCAGACACTCTAAAATCATGACACAATAAAAATACTTAATAGAAAGGAAGTTATATGTTTAAATTAGTTAAATTTCTGAAAAAATCAGTTTTGGCAATTGTTTTGGTTATAATTCTTTTGGTTTTACAAGCATATTGTGATCTATCCCTGCCTACTTATACCTCCGATATTGTCAATGTGGGTATTATGAAAAGTGGTATTAATAATGCCGTACCCGCAGTCATACGTAAAACAGAACTTGATAAAATAACAATGTTTATGTCTGAGGACGAGAAAGCTACTGTTCTCCCTCACTATACCCTTCTTAATAAAAATAGCTTCAGCGAGAAGGAATGGTCAGATTACCTTGAAAAATATCCCATCTTAAATACGGATGAATTATATAAATGGGACGGTGAGGAGTCGGATGCAATTTCTAAAACTATCGGCGTACCTGTATTATTGGTTCTTGGATTGGAAAGTGATACCGAAGCTTCCGTTAAAATGCAGGAACAACTGCTGGCAAACCTTCCGGCACAATTAACTCAGAATAATTCAGACATTTTCAGCATACTTACCTCACTTCCAGCAGAAAATCTGGCTACGCTAATAACTGAAATGAAAAAAAAGGTAGCGGCAGAACCTGATTTGATTATTACCCAATCCGCTGTAGCTTATGTAAAAGCAGAATATATAGCAGTAGGGATGGATATTGATAAAATGCAGGTGAATTACATTCTGATTGCAGGTGCAAAAATGCTTAGTCTTGCACTGGTAGGCATGCTGGCTTCTATTCTGGTTTCCTATTTGAGTTCTATCATTGCAGCGAAAATGGGACGTGACTTACGAAGTGGTGTATTTACGAAGGTATTATCTTTTTCGAATAAAGAAATGGATCAATTTTCAACAGCTTCCCTTATTACGCGAAGCACCAATGATATACAACAGGTCCAGATGATGATGGTCATGTTAATAAGAATTGTATTTTATGCTCCAATCCTTGCAATCGGCGGTATCTTTAAGGTATTAAATACAAATACGTCGATGTCATGGATATTAATTGTTGGGGTAGGAGCCATTTTTCTTTTAATTGGAGCTTTACTTATTATTGCAATGCCGAAATTTAAAGCGATGCAGAAGTTGGTTGACCGCATCAACCTGATTACCAGAGAAATCTTAACCGGTCTCCCTGTTATTCGTGCCTTTAGTACCGTAAAGCATGAAGAAAAGCGATTTGATGAAGCTAATGTTAATCTAACAAATAATAGCCTTTTTACAACTCGTGTAATGGCCTTTATGATGCCCGCTATTATGCTAATCATGAATTTAGTTTCGATATTAATCATATGGGTCGGAGCAGATAAGATTGATGCAGGTACCATGCAGATTGGCGATATGATTGCATTTATCCAGTATACAATGCAGATTATTATGTCCTTCCTATTCCTCACAATGTTATCCTTCATGCTCCCAAGAGCCTCTGTTGCTGCCGCACGTATTGATGAAATATTAGTTACAAAAACATCAATTAATGATCCAAAGACTGAAGTTTCCATGAATTCAAGTACAAAAGGAGTCCTTGAATTTGATCGTGTGTCTTTCCGTTATCCGAATGCAGAAGAAGATGTATTATTTGATATCAACTTTACTGCAAAGCCCGGTGAAACCACAGCGATTATCGGTAGTACCGGTAGCGGAAAATCTACTTTGATTAATCTTATTCCTAGGTTTTATGATGTGACCTCAGGAAGTATACGAATTGATGGTACTGATATTACTAAGATAAAGCAGAGTTCTCTGCGTGAAAAGCTTGGTTATGTTCCACAAAAAGGAGTATTATTTACCGGAACCATTGAATCGAATATCAAATTCGGAGCTTCCTCTATCACTCAAGAAGTTATGAAACGGGCTGCAAGAATAGCACAGGCAGAGGAATTTATCGATAGTAAACCGGAGGGTTACGATGCCCCCATTTCCCAGGGTGGTACCAATGTATCAGGCGGTCAGAAACAGCGTTTATCCATTGCCAGAGCGATTGCAAAGAATCCACAAATCTATATCTTTGATGATAGCTTTTCCGCTCTTGACTATAAAACTGATTCAACACTCCGTAAGATGATCAAGGATGAAATATCAAACAGTACGATTATTATTGTTGCCCAAAGAATTAGTACAATTATGACAGCCGAACAAATTCTAGTATTAGATGACGGACGTATTGTGGGTAAGGGCACTCATAAAGAATTATTGAAAAATTGTGAAGTTTATCAGCAGATTGCATCTTCTCAATTATCAAAGGAGGAGTTAGCTTATGAGTAATGAAGAAATCAGACAAGAAAAGCCTCAGACCAACAATAGAGGAAGGCGTGGCATGGGAATTGGCCCAGGTGGGCCTCCCGGAATGATGCCAGGTGAAAAAGCGAAGGATTTTAAGAAAACCATGAAAAAACTTCTTAAAGCTCTTTCCAAATATAAAATTGCATTTATTGTAGTATTTATATTTGCCATTGCAAGTACCGTATTTTCCATAATCGGCCCTAATATTTTGGGTGATGCAACGACAAAAATTGCTGAAGGTCTCATCAGTAAGGTTGAAGGCGGTAATGGCATCGATTTTGATGGATTAGCCAAGATACTTCTAACTTTGATTTCGTTATATGCAGCTAGTGCATTGTTCTCCTTTATTATGGGCTTATTTACCACCGGAATAGCCCAGAAGGTATCTTATAAATTCAGAAAAGATATCTCAGAAAAGATTCACCGGATGCCAATGAACTATTTTGATACTACTTCTCATGGTGAGGTATTATCAAAAGTAACAAACGATGTTGATACCTTAAGTAATAGCTTAAACCAAAGCTTAACACAATTGATTACCTCTGTAATAACAATTATCGGTGTTTTGATTATGATGCTGAGAATCAGTATTCCGATGACCATAATGGCGCTGTTAATTCTTCCTACCTCCGGAATAGTTATAGGTAAAGTAATGAAGAAATCCCAGAAATATTTTAAACAACAACAGGAATATCTGGGTCACGTAAATGGTCAGGTCGAAGAAGCTTATGGCGGCCATAATATTGTTAAGGTATTTAATAAAGAAACTGAATCCATCAAAGAATTCAATGAAAAGAATGATAAGTTATACGAATCCGCATGGAAATCACAGTTTCTATCCGGCATGATGATGCCGATTATGCAGTTTATAGGAAATATCGGTTATGTTGGTGTTGCAATCCTTGGTGGTTACTTAGTAATCAAGGGTAAGATTAAAATTGGTCAGATTCAGTCTTTCTTCCAATATATTCGTAACTTTACACAGCCAATTGCACAGCTGGCTCAGGTATCTAATATGTTCCAGTCAACAGCTGCCGCAGCTGAGAGGGTATTCGAATTTTTAGAAGCTGAAGAAGAGGTTCAGATCGTAGATAACCCTGTATCCATTGAAGGATTAAATGGTGGTGTTGAATTTAAAAATGTTCATTTTGGATATAACCCGGATAAAATCATAATTAATGATTTTAATGCAAAGATTTATAAGGGACAAAAGATTGCAATCGTTGGACCTACCGGAGCAGGTAAAACTACCATGGTTAAACTATTGATGCGTTTTTATGATATCAACAGTGGAGAAATCTTAATTGACGGTAATAACATCCAAGCCTTTGACCGAGGCGAACTCAGGAAGCTCTTTGGAATGGTGCTTCAGGATACCTGGTTATTTAACGGAACCATTATGGATAATATTCGTTACAGTAAACTGGATGCTACCGATGAAGAAGTAATTCAGGCTGCTAAGGCTGCTCATGTTCATCGTTTCATTTCCACTCTGCCAGACGGATATCATATGGTTCTCAACGAAGAAGCAAGTAATGTATCTCAAGGCCAGAAACAGTTATTAACGATTGCCAGAGCAATCCTGGCTGATCCGAAGATCTTAATCCTCGATGAAGCGACCAGCTCCGTGGATACCAGAACTGAGATATTAATTCAGAGGGCAATGGATTCCTTAATGAAGGGAAGAACCAGTTTTATCATCGCGCATCGTTTATCTACCATACGTGATGCTGATTTAATTCTTGTTATGAACGAAGGCGATATTGTAGAGCAGGGTAACCACGAAGAACTGCTGGCAAAGGGTGGCTTCTATGCAAGCTTATATAACTCACAGTTTGAGAAGACAGCGTAAGCTACCATAACATCAATATTTCCATGGAATATTTTTATATTGGAATATTATAAAAAAACTCACATCTTTGTACTTTACTGTTTACAAAAATGTGAGTTTTTCTTAATGGTAATAATTATGACACTCAAATCAATAATTTATTTTTCGGTTTTCGATGCTTCGATCTGCTCTGCAAGGTCATTTAGATAAACCCAACGATCCATTTTTTCTTCCAGTGATTTTTCCAAAGCTTCCTTCTGTGCCATAAGTTCATTTAATTTGGTATAATCCGTAGCCATTTTCACAATTGATGCTTCCGTCTCTTCAATTTTCGCTTCCAACCCAGCTATATCTTCATCAATGGTATCATAATCCTTCTGTTCCTGGTAAGTGAATTTAAGTTTTGTACCTTTCTGCTTCCAGGTTGCCATACTGGCTTGTTTTTGTTCATCAACGGCACTACCGGAGGGTGAGCTTACCTTTTCATCGCCCTCATCCAGTATACTTCTGGCGTCTTTGTAATCTGAGAAATTACCCTCATACTGACGTATCGTACCATTTTCAAAGGAGAAGATGCGAGTAGCAATCTTATCAAGAAAATACCTATCATGGGATACTGTAACAACAATTCCAGGAAAGGTATCCAAATAATCTTCCAGAATGGATAAGGTCTGAATGTCCAGATCATTCGTCGGTTCGTCCAGGATCAGTACATTCGGTGCTTCCATTAAGACCTTTAGCAGATATAATCTTCTCTTTTCTCCACCGGAAAGCTTAGCGATCAGAGAGTACTGCATTGCACCTGTAAATAGAAATTTCTCACACATCTGAGAAGCGGTTACTGTTCCCTCTGAGGTTTGGATATATTCTGCGGTATCTCTTATATAATCAATAACCTTTAGACTTTCATCCATATATTCGTTTTCCTGAGAGAAATACCCCAACTTAATCGTCGTACCTGTATCCACAGTCCCGTTATCAGGAGTCATCAAACCGGTTAGTATGTTTAATAGTGTTGATTTACCGCACCCGTTAGGTCCAACGATACCAATTCGATCGCCTGGTAATAAAATGTAGGTGAAATCGTTAATCAGTTTCTTCTCTCCAAATGCTTTACTAATATTATTTAATTCTATTGTTTTCTTTCCAAGGCGAGAAGATAATGCATTAATCTCTACTTTCCCATCCGTCTCGATTGCTTTTCGGTCCCGCAATTCCTCAAAGCGCTGGATATGCGCCTTCTGCTTTGTTGAACGGGCTCTGGCACCACGCTGCATCCATTCAAGCTCCGTTCGAAACAAACTTTTCGCCTTACGTTCCGTGGCATACATGATATCCTCACGTTCTGCTTTCATCTCAAGGAATTTAGAATAATTCGCTGTGTAGGAATAAATATTGCCCTTATCCAACTCTATAATCTTATTGGTAACCTTATCAAGAAAATATCGGTCATGAGTTATCATAATGAAAACTCCGCGGTATTTTAACAGATAATCTTCCAGCCATTCAGCCATCTCGTTATCCAGGTGGTTTGTTGGCTCATCCAGCACCAGAATTTCAGCAGTGGTTAGTAAGGTGCGCACCAAGGCCACTCTTTTTTTCTGCCCTCCAGACAGATTTACAGGAGATGCATTCACATCAGTAATACCAAGTCTTTGGAGCATCGCATTTGCTTCTCCCTCCAGATTACGGTATTCCTCTTCTGCCTTCTGATTAAGAACTACATTTTGCAGGATCGTTAGCTTCTCATCAAATAACGGAGTCTGCGGCAAATATCCGATACGAACCTTCTTTCCTCGTGTAACCGTGCCGCGGTCCGGTTCCTCAAGACCTGCAATTATTTTAAGCAGGGTTGATTTTCCTGTACCATTAATTCCAATGACTCCGATTTTTTCTCCTTCATTAATTCCGAAGCTTACATGATCAAACAGCATTCGATCGGTATAGCTTTTGCTCATATTCTCTATTGTTAACAAATTCATGATTATTTGAACCTTTCTAAATTAATCTACCCATAACTTACAAAGCAAAATCCGTTTTGTGTTATTATCGTATCATAAGGATCATGAAAAGTCCAGAATCATAACATCTTCCTAATCAATTCCAATATTGCCACTGCAAATACCAGCCGAAGTTTCTCCAAGTGGCTTACATTGCAGTTATACCCAATCTTATAATTACCTAGAATTCCATGAAGCAAATGTAATTCTATGCACCGGGACAAAAAGGGCGCTGCCGGTAATACGGCAACACCCTTTCTATCAATACCCTAATGTAATTTATTATTTATCTACGTATAATCTCATCTCTTCCAGGACCGTTAGATACCAGTTTTACTGGAACTTCAAGCTCCTTCTCGATGAATTCAATATATTTTCTGCAATTCTCCGGTAATTCCTCATAATTCTTAATACCCCTGATATCCTGATTCCATCCAGGTAGATATTCATAAACAGGCTTAGCCTTAGCAAGCTTAACTGTTGTCGGGAAATCTTTAGTAACAACTCCGTCAATTTCATATCCAACGCAAACAGGAAGTGTATCCAAGTAGCCAAGTACATCAAGTACGGTAAGAGCAACTTCAGTTGCACCCTGCATTCTGCAGCCATAACGGGAAGCAACTGCATCAAACCATCCCATACGTCTGGGTCTGCCAGTAGTTGCGCCATACTCACCGCCGTCACCACCGCGTCTTCGAAGCTCATCTGCTTCTTCTCCGAAGATTTCACTTACAAACTCACCGGCTCCTACTGCACTGGAATAAGCCTTAACAACAGTAACAACGCTCTTAATTTCATAAGGCGGAATGCCTGCACCGATTGCTCCGTATGCTGCAAGTGTTGAAGAGGAAGTAACCATCGGATAGATACCAAAATCAGGATCTTTTAATGCTCCGAGCTGACCTTCGAGTAAAATATTCTTGCCTGCCTTAATTGCATCATGAAGGAATGCGGAAACATCACATACATATGGTTCAACCATGTTTCTATATTCCACTAAAGTATTGTATAATTCTTCTGTATTTATTAATGGTTTGTGATACATATGTTCCAGAATAATATTCTTCATCTCACAAACTCTTGCAATTTTATCCTTTAAAATTTCATCATCAAATAATTCAGAAACCTGAAAGCCGATTTTTGCATATTTATCGGAATAGAAAGGTGCAATACCTGATTTGGTGGAACCAAAGGATCTGCCGCCAAGTCTTTCTTCCTCATATTGATCAAATAAGATATGATAAGGCATCATAATCTGTGCTCTGTCGGATACTAAAATCGTAGGTGTCGGTACACCGCGATCCTCCAAGGATTTTAATTCCTTTACAAGATATGGAATATTCAAAGCTACACCATTTCCGATAATGCTTGTTGTGTGTTTATAAAACACACCGGATGGAAGTAAATGAAGTGCAAATTTACCGTATTCATTAATTATCGTATGACCGGCATTACTGCCACCTTGATATCTTACGATAATGTCTGCCTCTTGTCCTAGCATGTCTGTAATTTTACCTTTACCCTCGTCGCCCCAATTAGCGCCAACAATTGCTTTTACCATAGTGAAATCCTCCTTGGATTATGCGATTAATTATTGCTTTATATAAGCTAATCGCAGTAAAATTAGTATACCCAATTACTTACCAAGTATAATCCAACTTTAAGCATAAGTAAAATCAATATTTATTATGTTAAGTATAACATCAGCTTATGGCAATGAACTTATCATTATACAGTTACGTAATAGATATCTTCCAATTGTTCCACAATCTTTTACATACTTCTGTAACAGTTGAAGCCTCTTCTGCTTATCTTAGAACATCTTTGGTAGACTATTGCCTTCCGATAATCTCTCTACTATATTATCTGCTGCCATCTGAACAAATTCTAAAGTTCTCTCATAACTGATAAATCTTGGCTGTAAAAATTTATTTTTTTCATAGAAATGCTGACGAACCAGCCAATTTCTGCTTGTACACATTTCCTCTTCACTCAAATATCCAGTAATCGGATAAATGTGGACCTGTTCCATGCCCACTCGAATTTCCTCACTGCCTTCATAATTCTCGACTAATAACATGTCATTCCGGTTCATATCTGTTACGATATATTCAAAAAATAAAGGATCGCTCTGTTCAATCCCCTGATGTTTCATAACTTTACAGAACTCCTCACGAATCGTCAGCATGAATAATTCATCCGTTAAAATATGAGACACATATCCACGGTATAAATCAAGCAAGCCATCGTTACGTTCTCTATTCTCTATGATAAATTGAGCAATCCGATCATGAAAAATTGCCAGGTTCTCCTCCCTGCCAAAATCTTTATCCAGAATATCATCCCGAAAATGAGTGTGTTTTTTATAAGTTCTGATATAACCCTCTCTGGCATGAATGGAATCCGGAGCAAGGTTGCCCAGATAAAATAAGTTCATATCTGTAATCGTTTTTTCTGGCAGACGCTTTCCAATCTCTCTTGCAATCACCATATGTGTTATTACTCCGGCCATTTTTCTCCATTCCACCGCTCTACAGCAGCATAAATATCTCTCATAACAAGTGCTGGGATAAATCATTGGTCATTATCACCACAATAGGTAAACGCTCAGTATATTTAATGTGTACTATTTCACTTAATTCTATATTTGTTCATAATACTTGTCAATGTTAAGATTACTAGAATTATATTGGCTGTATCATTCTAGTAACAGTTGCTGGCAAAAATGACGTAACCTGTCTTTAATAGCTTCTATGCAAAAAACATGTATTATCGAAACAGTATTTGGGCTTCTTAAATCAAAACTATTACCAATGGAATTATAGAGAAGCAACTAAAGTTGAAAACAACACTCAAATTACTTTACAAAACAACTGATTCATGAAAAAACATTTGACAGGTTTGTTTCATTATGATATAGATATACTATCTATATGGGATTATTATCTATTACTATGCTACGCCTCATGTATGATATGTGCTATATAATTGTCTAAGTATAAATACTATAATTAATTTGTAATCTTTGGTGAAAGCATATGACTACTCTTTACTCCCTAAATGAAAAGATTTATGAACTTTTAAGTGATAATATAAAAAAATCTGGTTGTATATTTAGAGGATATGCATCAGCAATTGTGAATGGCGAAGATGTTCTTGGATCTGGATATTCACTTATACCAACCGGTGAAAGATGTAATGAAATTGGGACATGCCCCCGTAGAGAGTTACAAAACAAATATGGGGAACACATCGAGTTTTTTGAATCGTGCCGAGTTATTCACGCTGAAATGTCAGCGATTCTATCATGCAATCAAATTGCATCGTGTAAAAATTCAACGTTATATTTATTAGGAATAAATCGGTCAGACGGTTTAATTCACAAAGATGCTTTCCCTTGTTCATTATGTATCAGACACATTATATATGTAGGAATAAATAAAATACGTATTGTTCAGAGTGAGACTACTTACAAAGAGTATACTCTACAGGGGGATAGGTTCCTATGATATTAGGAAAAAATGAAATTGAAAAACTCATTAAGAATAAGCAAATTATAGAAGGTTATGATCCCGACCTATCAAAAAATAATCCGGCTAAAATTGATTTACGATTAGGAAAAAAATGTTATGTAAGTTCACAGGAAAGTATCATTGTAGAACTAAACGAAGGTAAATCAGTAGAAATAATGCCGAATGACATCTTCTTATATCAGACTTTAGAAAAGGTAAAAATGCCGAAGGATATCGCCGGACACCTCTCACTCAAAATGGGTCAAACTGCGAGGGGATTATTAATGTCCAATCAAACTCAAATAGATCCGGGGTTTCATAATTATATATTTGGAATGCTATATAATCTTTCTGATAAACCTATTACACTTTCCTATGGTACTCCTTTCGTGACTTTAGAACTTTTTCAAATTAATGATACATCTACAACGTATCATGGCCACATGAAAAACATAAGTTTCGAAGAATTCTGTAGTACGAGAATCAAAAGTTCTTTGGGTATGTTGGCACAAGAATTAAAAATAAAAACCGAAGAAATCGCTAGAACAGATAAAAAAGTTCGAAGAAGCAACGACATGTTAAATATTCTTACTTTTGTAGTTGCAGTTGTTACGGTTGCTATCACTGTATTTTCCATATTCATGACATTCAGATCTGATCCGGAGGTAGTAAGACTATCTGAAAAAGTTGAATATCAAAATGATAAAATAGAAGCACTTGAGGAAGAAATATCTAGGCTAGATACCTACATAACTGATCATGAAAGTGATAATAGCAGTTTGGAGACCAAAATTACTCCTCCTGCCGGTGCTGATACAAGCAAACAAAAATAGCTAGAGGAACAATCAGGATTGTGTAATACTCAAGTTTATCTTCACTATTTCAGTGGAAAAATATTGGATAGAATACCACCTGATAAAATGCTCAACTTTTGTTACTGGTTATTTTATAAATCACTATAGTAGCGATTATTCACATCAAGCATACAAATAACTGTAGTAATATAACTACTTGGGAGTGTTTCCAATGAAGATCCTTTTAATTTATTGTGATGATTCATCAATAGCCAGGTTTGGAGAGAAACGAAAGGAATTTCCTCCGATAGGGTTATTGTATCTTGCCGCCTCTTGTGAAGCTAATAATATAGAAGTTGAACTTGTTAATATTTATTCTCAAGACATTTCGAAGCTTGAACATCACCATATTATTGGGCTAAGCATAAATTCAAGTTATAATTATACATCTTTTTACAATCACATTCAGATGCTTCGAGAGAAGTGTGATATTTTAGTTGTTGGTGGACAACACGCAACAATATTTCCTCAACAGACATTAACTGAGTTACTGGCTGATTATCTGATTATTGGAGAAGGCGAATATGCGCTACCACAATTAATCCATAAGATTTATAATAATGATGCAGTTTTTGTTAGCAACATTATTACAAAAGATAACATCAGTAATGTTTATTCGGAAAATTATAGAATTGACGATCTAGATGTGTTACCCATTCCTGCTCGTCATTTAATGAAAAAAGAAGATATATTGTTAGACAAGCGAATTTATGGAGAGGATATTAAAAGTATTTCGCTTATCACCTCAAGAGGCTGTCCACACAATTGTGAATTCTGTGCTAACGTATACAAAGGATTTCGTCACAGAAGTGCGGAAAATGTTGAATTAGAAATTGCTCAATTAATACTGGATTATCCTGAAATGAAGGGGTTAGTATTTTTGGATGAGAATTTGCTGTTTTCTGAAGAACACATGACACAAATCTGTGATAGAATTTCGAAGTATAAATTGAAATGGACGTGTAATGCCAGGGTGGATTGTTTTAACTATACACTTATCAATAAAATGAGGGATAGTGGTTGCGTAGAAGTAAAATATGGTCTGGAAAGTGGTTCACAAAGAATTTTAGACAGAATGAATAAGAAAATTACGCTTTCCCAGATTTCTGAAGCTCTTATCGGTACACATAAAGTGGGTATTAGAACGAAATGTTTCTTATTATTCGGATTTCCTGGTGATAACCTGGAAAGTGCAAAGGAAACCATTGATTTTTTAAGTCTCCACGAAAAATACATTTCAAGGATTAATTTGTTTAACTTTTCTCCCTTGCCAAACTCCCCTATTTTTAAAAAACTGGGAAATGTAATGGATAATAGAAATTTGAATAATTTTAGATTATATAATCAACAGGTTCATTGGTGGGGTACGCAATCCGACTATGAAGAGATGTTAACTGCATATGAAATTCTTACTAAGTTTATTAATGAGAGGTATGGAGAAAATGGAAAAGGTTCTTGTAATTAATGAAGACGATATTAACAATATATTAACCGTTAACGGGCTATTGACTGAAGATACTGAAAAAGTCTTAGACGTAATACTCAATAAACATTATTTTTGCGAACGCAATATAGCCGAATACTGTGATACCATGCGGCAGATAATTCCTTATGTAGTACTCCGAAAAGGTGATGAAGTATTTTTACTGGAAAGATTAAAAAAACAGACCGAAAAAAGGTTACATGGTATGTTATCAATAGGGATTGGAGGGCATATAAACCCCGATTCAGAGATCTCGGAAAATCCTATAAAGCATGGTCTTTATAAAGAGTTACATGAAGAGATTCAAATTTCTTCTGTTAACAATATAAAACTTCTGGGAATCATTAATGATCTCTCAACTCCCGTAAGCAAATATCATATCGGTTTATTATATGAACTTTACACAAGTGACGATGTCTACGTATTAGAAACTGAAAAAATGAACGGAAGATGGATAAAACTGGACCAGGTTAAAGAATTGACAGAATGCATGGAAACTTGGTCACAAATTGCATTAGAATATATATCTTAAAAGCAGAAGGCACCCCAATCCACTAGATTGAGATGCCTTTAACTCTTATTGTTTTTTTAACATGCTAAGCAGTTCCTTCGCTGCTGTAGATATTGGATTTGAATTTCCTGTAATAATACAAAAATGTCTCCCCGGTATCTCCTGTTCAAATTGAAGTTCAAAAAGATCACCTGAAACAATTGCATCCTTTGCAAAATCCCTGACAACACAGGCAACTCCCAGGTTTCGTACAGCGAATTTTACGATGATATCACTCATTGCAAGCTCAAACTCCGGCTTCATTACAACATTATTCTCTTGCAGAAACCCATCAATAAACTTACGTGAACTGGTATTGTGCTCCAAACATATAATCGGTAATTCTTCTAATGCTTTATATTTTAATGTTATGCCCTTTAGGTATTTAAATCTACTGCCGGCAACAAAGATATCCTGGATTTCACGTACTCTATATACTTCTATTTCCGACTTTGCTTCAAAAGGTTCGCTGACAATACCAAAATCAATTTTGCCATCATACAGAAATTCCAAGGTATCCGGAGTAGGCGCATTGGTTACTGTAACTTTAATTCCTGGGAATTTCTCGTGAAATTTCTCTAAGTAAGGAAGCAGATAAAACTGTAGTGTCATGTCACTTGCGCCAATTCGAATCTCGCCGTTCTCGAGGTCAAGCATTTTCTGAAATTTAGCTTCTCCGAGTAAAATGTATTCATAGCCTTTTTGCACATAACTAAAAAGGACTTCACCTTCCGGTGTAAGTTTTACCCCCTTGGGAATTCGAATAAATAATTTACTTCCAAGGCTTGTTTCAAGCAGCTTAATCGCCTGGCTGACTGCCGGCTGGGAGATGCAAAGCACTTCACCTGCAAGTGTAAAGCTTCCTGCTTTAGCAACGTGATAAAATATCCGATAGTATTCCAAATCAATGTTCATAAAACTCCATTCCGCCGCTTTGAGGCTTTTCAAACAGCGAATCAGGTTACTTCATTCGCACTTATTATATTATTCCTTGATACGTCCAAACTTTTTTAGGGTTAAGGTATCATAAAATCCTCTGACTTGAAATTATTATAATAACGGCCTTCCTGTGCTGTGAATTTTAAAATACAATAATCCGGATCGGTAACTCCTAACGGATAATATATGTTATCACCTGGCTGCCATAACATTTCCTTGCTGTCACTGTCCTCTAAAACCTCCACGGTTCCTTTCAGCATTACTCCTCTAAAAAAGCGTTTATCACAAAAATAAAGACATGCTTTCGAATTCATTCTATATTGCTTTACACGCATGGAAGAGGTATTGGTAGAAAAATAAATTTCTTTAATTCCCTCCCTTTTTCTTGGTGCAAGCATTGCTTTTGTATTTGGGAAGCCGTCTTCATCTACTGAGCTGATATATACCGTACTTTGCTTGTCCATTATATT
>JAQUYQ010000190.1 GCA_028691795.1 Herbinix sp. | reverse complement strand
TTGAATAATTCATCCAATCAACCATCCCTTCTTCACCTCCGAATGACAGTATATCATTCGAAGATGTTCTATAATAGTTGCTGGATTTTATTTGCCTAAATCTGCTGGTTATAGTTTACCACTTACAGCATTCCATTTTGATATCTTCTCAAACTCTTGATCTTTAGGAATTCCGCATCTTATTATATCATCGATTTTATCCGATAAAGTTGTAGATACAAACATTGATTTCTGGCAACGAGTATGTCCAGATGCAGTTAACAGACGAATATATTCATTTGATATTAATGTTTTCAAATCCCATTTCTCTGGATTATTCTCATTTAACTCAAACTCACAATCATTTATCATAATTTTACCATTGTTAACTATAACTTTATCATATTTCGTTAAATTCTTTCCTACCTTTAAAGAAATCAACTGGTTTATGTACGGATAATCTCCTGTAGTATCAGCTTCTTCAAAGTGCTTAATCATCCGTAATAATTCACTATCATTAATAAGAATCTTTGAATTGATAATGTCCTTCGGAGTCATATTAATTACATTATTATCATTTGCTTTCTTTAATTTAATTGCTTTTATCTCATTCAATTGGTTGTATCTCAAATACTCACCTTATCCTCTCTAATTTCTGTTGTTGTTTATTAATAAAATTCTCAAGTCGAAAATGGCTGTCTTTTAGCCATTTGAGAAAAGTGGATGGTTTACCGGCTACGTGCCCTTGACTTTACCTTTATGTCATCGACTATATAAGACCTTGGGGGAAGACATTAAAATGATATAAGTCTTACTACGTCGCTCGCTATCGCTTACTCCTAGTGCGACTAAATCATTATTAACGTTTTTCCATTCCCCCAAACCCCCTTGATATTTATTAATTTTATTTATTAGATTCTAACTTTATTTATATGATTAAATTTAATTATTTTATGGACATTTTGGGTGTGAACCTTTATATATAGCTTGACACCCATTTTGTCCATTTTCGTATCATTCTAACTTAATAATCTTCCAAGCATGTTTATAATCTTTAATTCTATTTTTACCATCAACTATCTCACAAATATTTGTTCTAAATTCAAATATACGATAAACATAATCATTTTCCTTTAAATATCCATTTAGTACATCAATAGATTTAAGTAATTTACCGTTACCTCTAACATTAATCTTCTCAATAAATTCTTTTCTATCTGTTCGTGTTAACATTACACTTTCAACAATACTATCAAGATATGTTTCCAAAGAATTATCTTCATTAATTATTCTGTAAGTGAATCTATCATCATCCTTATCATAAAATCCAAACATATTAGCCAAATATTTGCAATATCCAAATTTACCCCATTTTTTCATGATTTCATATTCAGCAATATCAAATCTGCGTTTAAAGTACATTAGTTCATTTACCTTTTTGATATAAGTGTTGCTATCGATATAATCATCATAAACTATATTGGTTTTATCATAGTCCCTCGGATATTTTTCAATATATTCCTTGGGAGTATGATTTTTAAGATAATCAGCTTTTTCAATATTTCTTCTTGTATTAGTTTCAAGACCACCTAACTGCTGGTTATTTATTGTTTTGATATAGACACGTATTTTTTCATCACCCTGTATTCGTTTTCTTCCCATACACTGTATAAGTGAGCCAATATCTTTAATATCGATTATAATATGTTCCAACTCATTATCAATAATATTTACTCCAGCATCTAAACAACTTGTTGTAATTAAAAACAAGTCAGTAAACTTTTCCTCAGATAACATCGTATTTAGCTTATCAACATCTACATGTTTTTTATAATAATCACATTCTTTTCCACAAACGAACATGGAATATTTCTCATATTTCTTAAAAAGCTTATAAGCTTTCTCTGCTGACTGAATAAAAAATATCGCTTTTTGATTCTTCTGAACAGCTTCTTCAGCAAATGAATATAATGTATCATCCTTATTAAAGAAGGTAAGCATTTTTATAAACGAAAAATCAAGTGGTATTTCGTAATCAATAGTTTTTATTTTTCGGACTGAATTCATATACCTCTTCATGTTATCACCTGTGGCACTCATAAATATCCTTGTAGCATGAGTTTGATTCATAATATTCTCAAATGAAATATCTGTAGTTTTATTAAATCCAGCATCTCCGATAAAGTAATGAAACTCATCACAAACAATATATTTATACTGACTCATATCAATATTGCAATGAATTAATTCTCTGGTTTCTATTGCCTGATAAGTCATAATATCAATATATTTTTCCTTACCGTCCCTTTTGATCTCTGCTCTGAATTGGTCAACACAATTTGACCTATGTATCAACATAAGAATTTTTTTACCTTCTTCTTTAGCATAAGACAACAATGAGCATTTAATAAAATAGCTTTTACCTCTTCCTGTACCAGCTGATATTGTTATAATATCGCCCTGTTTCCATGATTCCATTTGTTTATTAGTTATTAAATCTCCAACACGTAATTGTTTCTTATAAATTTGCTCGCTATTTGCCAATAAGGTTACACCCCCTTATTGAACATAGCCATCGTATGGTGTAGTTCATTTGTATCTGCAAATAAGAATACCTTGAACCGAGGGTCTATCTCGCTATCCTCTACTTTTAGAATCTTAAATCCTCTGTTGCAAAGGTAGTTAGTCATATTTAATGATCTAACTATATACATTTTCATTTCTGTCTTAGTCAATAATTTCCTCCTTCAAATTAGAAAGAGCTGGCTCAAGTTAATATAATACCAAATTCAAATTTTATCTTGACATTGGTTATAACTCAGTATATAATTGAAAATATCAAATTGATTCCAGCTCGGTTAATAGTTTCTAATGTGGATCAGTTTATAAAATTACATATTATCACCTTTACCTTTCTTCAGTCATGGTTAATTGTTTAAAGCAAGATAGACTTATCGCCCAAATAAGCACTCTTTTGCTTGAAAGACAATCATATCATGATTATTTGTGTTTGTACACATCGGAAATATCGACAATATTTTCCCATATTATTACCATTTTATTGTGTGATTTAACCATATTCTTTGAAGGGATTAACTTGCCTTTGTTGTCATTCCAGCTAACTTCCGTTGTTTCTCTGCTATCTCCTGTTTAAGCTTCATAATCTCATTGTCACCATTCATTGTCTTGGTCAGTTCATCAACATACTTTTTAAGTTCCTTCTTATCAGCGTTCCATGTAGCAGAACCAACAGCTTCAGATACCGTAATATCAATCGTGGGATTCCACCATTCCGGATTAGTCTCTTCCTTACCAATAGGATAATTACCCTTTAGTGCTGATGAAAATGTAAACACATAGGTTTTTGTCTTGGCTGAAGGAAACGAAAAGTCAACCGTTAAATTACCGTCATTATAACCGCCAGATATATTTCGATAGCAGAGCTGATACTCATTGGAGCTTTCAATTTGTCCACGCAGCTTCTGATATTGTGGCTGGTTCAGAACATTTAGTAGAGGAGCAACCATTTTTACTGCTTCCTGATTATCAATTCCTTCTTCACATAAATACTTAATGATATAGCTAAAAAATTCTTTTACTTTATTCGTCATGTACTTGTCCTCCCTCTCTTATCTCAAATCGTCAAAGTAATCCATCAGACTGCCATCATTAAAAGTAAATCTGATTACCTCGCAGCATGTACAAGGCTCAAATTCCCCTATTGCATAATGCTTTACTTCTTTAAGATCAGTTACCTTAAACTTAAATTCCCCAGGAGATGCATTATTTTCTGTTACGTACCAGAGACAATATTGACCTTCATCATCCGCTCTTAGTTCAAACTTTTCAGTAACCTTAAAGTTGATTGACACCATACTATTGTCATATGTTCCAGTTAATCCGCCCTCTACTGACATTTCAATCAATCTGTTTAGAATTTTATTCAAATTATTTTTATCCATTAGGCTACCTCCCTTTTCCATGAACACAATGAATCATATGTCTTTGATAAATCCATATTCTCCCCATATGCTTCTGCATCAAAGGTCTTTCCTTCATATGCACAATTAATCAGATTAATCAAGATTCCAAACTTTTTTAGTTGTCTTAAATCATCCTCTGACAGCTCAATGAAATGTTTCATCTTATCCGGCTGAATACCGTAGAAACTACACATATAAGACTGATAAAACTCTTGAATGAATTCTATAATTTCATCAATCGTTTCCTTATCGATTTTCATCGACTCATAACCTTTAATCATTTTTACTTTACCGAATCTGCAATGCAGTGCATCATCAATCACTCCTCGTATTATAAGTTTATAGACCTCAACCATAGAGGCTATAGACTTATTTTTATGATATAGGTATTGGATTAATTGTTGGTCATACCTACATAGTAAATAAGTTACTTTATAGTCATGGTCC
>JAQUYQ010000035.1:3349-21416 GCA_028691795.1 Herbinix sp. | reverse complement strand
TCAAAAGAAAAACTAAATTCTACTTTAAAATTTAAAAGTGGAATTTAAAAATACATCTAACGAGTTTATAAATATAAGAAAAACCACTTGACAGATTATAAAACTTTGCATAGTATAGAACTAATATTTCATATCAGTGTTATCTAATAATTCTCATTGATTATGAATAGGTAAATAATTATAAATTCAAAATGACATTCAATTATTATAAGATAAATGTATTGATGGAGAGGATTAGATAAGGGAAGCTTATCAGAGAGGATCGCCCACCGGCTGAAAGGTGGTCCAAGGCAAGCTTATTGAAGGTAGCTCCGGAACAATATTTCTGAAACCGTTCGGCGTGTAAGAAATATCGGGAAGTCCCGTTACAGACAAAGAGATGACTTGTTCTTATCACTAAAGCAAGTCATAAATAAAGGTGGTACCACGGTTCTTCGTCCTTTTCGACGAAGAACCTTTTTTCGTGCAATAACCCAGTGAATCAGGAAAAATGCATTAAAAAATTTTGCACTCTCACACGCCCTGACACATAAATAGGTGGTTCTTTTTCCAATGATAAACTCCCTTTATGAGAACAAGGTATAGAGTTAAGTTTTATAATATTGAATGTTAAAGAGGAAAAAAATTACTTGTGTAATGGTATAGTAAGTATAGTTGCAATTGTTTTAAACACAATGTATATAAAATATAAAAATTTTAAGATTAAAAAATTATCCATTAAATTCTTTATAATTATATTGAAACAAGAGTATTTAAGTTATTATAAGAATTTAAAGTTTTTAAACAATTAGAAGCACAGGTACTTTGATCACGTTACTATATTTGTATTACTTATAACTTTTGTAGTAACACTTGCTTCGTACTGGGAGCGATCAAGTCTGGAAAATGTCCATGGAGGGACATTTTAGGAGTGAGCGGCATGGATGCCGATTCACTCCGACAGACTGTAACAAGCTCCAAGTACGAAGAATAGTGTTACTAAAAAGTTATAATCGGAAGGAAAATATAGTAACGCGATCAAAGTACCGTACCTTTAACACATACCGAAAAGATTTATAAGTACCGTACCTCGAACACCTACCAAGTTATCAATGATTGAACCAATATACACAAATCGAAAGGAAGAATTACAATGGAAAAAGAACTAGCAAAAACCTATGATCCTAAGGACATCGAAGAAAAACAATACCAGAAATGGATGGACAAAAAATACTTCCACGCTGAAGTTGACCGCAGCAAGAAACCCTTCACAATCGTGATCCCGCCTCCGAACATCACCGGACAGCTCCACATGGGCCATGCACTTGATAATACAATGCAGGATATCCTAATCCGTTTTAAGAGAATGCAGGGTTATAATGCACTATGGCAGCCAGGAACCGACCATGCAAGCATTGCAACCGAGGTTAAAATACTGGAGCAGCTAAAGAAGGAAGGCATTAATAAAGAAGACCTCACACGAGAGGAATTCCTTGAGAAAGCCTGGAAGTGGAAGGAAGAATACGGTGGAAGAATCATCTCCCAGTTAAAGAAACTAGGTTCCTCCTGTGATTGGGATAGAGAGCGTTTTACCATGGATGAAGGCTGTAATGAAGCGGTAACTGAGGTATTTATCAAGCTTTTCAACGAAGGCAAAATCTATAAAGGTTCAAAAATAATAAACTGGTGCCCGGTTTGTCATACGACCATTTCTGATGCAGAAGTTGAACATGAGGAACAGGCAGGTCATTTCTGGCACATTAAGTATCCGATTGTAGGAGAAGAAGGCTTTGTTGAGGTAGCCACCACCAGACCGGAGACCATGCTTGGTGACAGCGCAGTAGCGGTTCATCCGGACGATGAGAGATATCAGCATTTAATTGGTAAGATGGTAATGTTACCTTTGGTTAATAAAGAGATTCCGGTTATTGCAGACACTTACGTTGATAAGGAATTTGGAACTGGTGTGGTTAAGATAACTCCGGCACATGACCCGAATGACTTTGAAGTAGGCAAGAGACATAAGCTGCCAGAAATCAATGTCATGAATGATGACGCTACAATCAATGCAAATGGCGGCAAATATGCAGGTATGAATCGTTACGAAGCTCGTAAGGTGATGGTGAAGGAGCTTCAGGAATTAGGACTTCTAGTAAAGGTAGAAGATCATGTTCATAACGTAGGAACCCATGACCGCTGCAAAACAACGGTTGAGCCTTTAATCAAGCAGCAATGGTTTGTTAAAATGGATGAGCTGATCAAGCCTGCAATCAATGGTGTTAAGACAGGTGATGTACAGTTTGTACCGGAACGTTTCGATAAAATATACTTTAACTGGGCTGATAATATCAGAGACTGGTGTATCTCCAGACAACTTTGGTGGGGCCATAGAATTCCGGCTTATTACTGTGAGAAATGCGGTGAAGTTGTTGTAACAAAGAACGCTCCTGGCACTTGCCCAAAATGTGGGGATACCCATTTTAAACAGGATCCGGACACCCTGGATACTTGGTTTAGCTCAGCATTATGGCCTTTCTCAACTCTTGGCTGGCCGGAAAAAACAGAGGATCTAGACTATTTCTATCCGACTGATGTATTAGTAACCGGATACGATATCATTTTCTTCTGGGTGCTAAGAATGGTATTTTCAGGCTATGCACACATGGGCCAGAAGCCGTTTTCTAAGGTATTAATTCACGGTCTTGTTCGTGACTCACAAGGACGCAAGATGAGCAAATCTCTTGGAAATGGTATCGATCCTTTGGAGGTTATTGATAAATACGGTGCGGATGCACTTCGTTTCAGCTTAATCACGGGCAATGCACCCGGCAATGATATGCGTTTCTACTGGGAAAGAGTTGAGTCTAGCAGAAACTTTGCAAATAAGGTATGGAACGCTTCCCGATTCATCATGATGAACTTGGAAAAGGCAACCATCAGTGAAACCATTGATGAGAAGCTATTAACTGTTGCAGATAAATGGATTCTTTCTAAGGTTAATAACTTAGTGAAGGAAGCAACCGAGAACATGGAAAGCTATGATCTGGGTATTGCGGTTCAGAAGATTAATGATTTCATCTGGGAAGAATTCTGCGACTGGTATATTGAGATGGTTAAGCCTAGACTATATAGCGAGACCGATGAGACAAAGGCAGCAGCACTATGGACTTTAAAGTATGTATTAACGACCTCTTTAAAACTTCTTCATCCCTTCATGCCTTTTGTTACAGAAGAGATTTTCTGTACCCTTCAGGATATGTTAGGACAGCAAGAAGCAGACTCTATTATGATTGCAAAATGGCCGGAATATAATGAAAAATTCGAATATTTTAAGGAAGCAGAAGCAGTTGAGCTGATTAAAGAAGCAGTAAAGGGTATCCGAAATGTTCGTACCGAGATGAATGTTCCACCGAGCAGGAAGGCAGCCGTTACCGTAGTTTCAGATAGCAGCAAGATTAGGGACACTTTCAATGACAGTAAGGTATTCTTTGCAACCCTCGGTTATGCAAGCGAAGTACTTGTTCAGGCTGATAAAGCAGGAATTCCTGAAGATGCAGTATCAACAGTAATTCCAGGTACGGTAATCTATATTCCATTTGCTGATTTGGTTGATATTGATAAGGAAATCGAGCGTCTCCAGAAGGAAAAGGAGCGTCTTGAGAGCGAGTTGAAGAGAGTTAGCGCAATGTTAGCAAACAAGAACTTTGTAAGTAAAGCGCCGGAGAGCAAGCTTGCAGAGGAAAGAGCAAAGCTTGAGAAGTATACCGACATGATGAATCAGGTTAATGAGAGACTGGAGCATTTCAGTAAATAGAATTATGGAGTATTAATTACGGGATATGTAGATTTTCTTAATGGAAAATATTTCATATCCCTTTTTTGTTCCTTACTTTACTAATCCTATGTGCGAGGTTATAATGGATAATATTATCAAATGAGTATTTTAAACATTACATCACGTATACAGAATATTAGAAAGTAATTGATAATCGTATAAGTAATTGTAATAACATAAAGCATAATAAATTAATATGTCATTTCACGAATGCCAAAATAATCATAATAAATGAGGTGAAACCTTGAAGATATTATTAGTGGAAGATGATAAAACCATAGCACTTGGGCTTGAGTACTCTTTGCAGCAGGAGGGATATCAGATTGTTCTGTGTCATGATGTAGCGTCAGCAAAGAAAGCATTTTTTGAGTATAAATTTGATTTGTGTATATTTGATCTTACCTTGCCGGATGGGAGCGGTTATGAGCTGTGCAAGCTGGCAAGAGAGAGATGGGATATCCCTGTTATCATACTGACTGCCTGCGATGAAGAGGTAAATGTTGTCATGGGTCTGGAGCTTGGGGCAGATGACTATATCACAAAGCCTTTTCGAATTCGAGAACTGACAGCACGGATAAAAACCGTCTTGCGAAGATATCAGAAGGAAAACAGTGCAAAGAATGTTATTGAGCTGGGTAGTGTCCGGATTAATACTCTGGATGCAAAGGTATATAAAAATGGACAGGAAATAAATCTTACCGCTTTGGAATACCGTATGATGTTAACCTTTGCTAATAACGAAGGATTAGTACTCTCACGTAATCAGCTGCTGGAGGGAATATGGGATGTTGCAGGGGATTTTGTTAATGATAACACATTGACTGTTTATATAAAAAGATTAAGAGAAAAGCTAGAGGATGATCCTCAAAATCCCACAATTATTAAGACAGTGAGGGGTCTTGGATATAAGGTAGGTGAATAGGATGCTCCGTAATAGAGAATATCGAACTATGTTAATAATTATGTTTTTTATCCTTATCACTGGTACGGTGATAGCCTGCATTATAGATCCTGCTATGGGTATTGTATTATTAATATCCGGATTATTACTAATAGGAACTAGTGTTTTGTTCACAAGGCATAGGTATCAAGACATTGAACAGCTTTCCGGTTATCTGAGGAGAATTTACGGAGGAGAGTATACTCTGGATCTTCGAGATAACATGGAGGGTGAACTGAGCATTCTAAAAAATGAAATTTATAAAATGACTCTAATCCTGTCAAAGCAGACGGAGTTGTTAAAAACAGAGAAGGAACAGCTTGCCAATGCTATTTCAGATATATCACATCAGTTAAAAACACCGCTGACTTCTATGATGGTAATGACGGATTTACTTAATAATGATAACTTAAGCCCGGATAAGAGAAAAGAGTTTACGAAAAATCTTGAGTTACAGTTGGAACGAATGGAATGGCTTCTGACTTCTCTCTTAAAATTATCCAAAATTGATGCCGGCACAGTGCATTTTAAAAAAGAGCAAATTTTGCTTCATAAATTATTACAGTTAGCGATGAAACCACTTTTGATTCCAATGGAATTAAAAGAACAGAAGCTTATAATCGAAGGTGTTACTACAATTTCCTTTGTCGGAGATCTTAATTGGACGGTTGAAGCAATCATCAATATAGTGAAAAACTGCATCGAACATACACAGATTGGGGGAGAGATTTCAATCAATTATAATGAAAATCCAATCTATGTGGAGATTGTGATTTCAGATAATGGTAGTGGAATAGGAAAGGAAGATTTACCTTTTATATTTAAGCGGTTTTATAAGGGAAAGAACGCTAGTGAAGATAGTGTGGGTATCGGCCTTGCGATGGCTAAGAGTATCATTGCTAGCCAAAACGGAGATATCAGTGTAATAAGCAAGAAAAAGCAGGGTACGAGCTTTAGTATAAAATTTTATAAACAGATTTCTTAAAGGTTCGGAGTCATGGCTGAAGTAATGATTAGTCTTATGAACCCGAACCTTAGTGAAATAAGGTTAAATAAATTCGCATGTTTGATTTGGTTGATATGACACCCAAATCATGTTCTAAATATGACTAAATTGTTATTTTTTAGTCACCGTAGAGTCATATGAGACAGATAAACTTTAATATAGAAATAGCAATTATATTTCGGAGTGTATGGAGAATAAATCCTCCTAAAAAGAAGGAGTATATATTCTCCTAAAGACAAGGAGAAATGTGAAAAATGGATATTTTAAGAGTAGAGCATCTGTCAAAACAATATGGAAACGGTGAAACAGCAGTAAAGGCATTGGATGATATTTCTTTTTCAATTGAAAAAGGTGAATTTGTAGCAATCATAGGTCCGTCAGGTTCGGGTAAATCAACCCTGCTGCATATGCTTGGAGGAGTTGACCGTCCAATGAGTGGTAAGGTTTTTGTGGATAATTCCGATATTTATAATCTGAATGAAACACAGCTTGCAATCTTTCGGCGCAGACAGATTGGACTTGTATATCAGTTCTATAATCTAATTCCGGTTCTTACGGTGGAAGAGAACATCACTCTACCGTTGCTGCTCGATGAGCAAAAAGTTGATGATAAACAGTTAAAGAATATCGTAAAGACACTGGATTTGGAGAAGAGATTGAAACATCTGCCAAATCAGCTTTCCGGCGGACAGCAGCAGAGAGTATCAATAGGTAGAGCACTCATCAATAATCCGGCGATTATGCTTGCCGATGAACCGACAGGAAACCTTGATAGTAAGAACAGCGGTGAAATAATTGAATTACTAAAAATGTTTAATAAGACTTACAAACAAACACTTTTAATAATTACACATGATGAGCGGATTGCTCTTCAGGCAGACCGTATTATCGCAATTGAAGACGGGCGGATCGCAAAAGATGAGGTGATTCGTCCATGAATATTATAAACAAATTAACCCTTCGTCAAATGATGCTGAATAAAAAGAGAACCTTGGTAACTATCATAGGAACCATCATTTCTGCAGCGATGATTACTGCCGTAGCAACCTTGGGATTATCCTTTATGGATATCATGCAGAGACAGTCGATAGCCAGCAATGGAGAATGGCATGTCAAATACAGCAATGTAAATTCGCAGCAGATGGAAGCAATTAAAACAAACAGTAAAGTAAAAACGGCTATCCTAAGCAGCGAACCTGGATATGCGTACCTCGAAGGAAGTCAGAATAAGAATAAACCATATCTTTATATAAAAGAATTCAGCAAGGAGGGTTTTGATAACTTTCCAATTGAATTACTTAGCGGAAGATTACCTGAAAAATCGAATGAACTAATAATCTCCGAGGCGGTAAATTCAAATGCCAAGGTTGATTATACTATAGGAGACACGATAGAGCTTACAATCGGACAAAGATACTCCACAGCGAAAGAAACAGAAAATATAATCAATGAACCGATGCTGCAAAATTATTCCTTACAATGGGAGAAGGATACGGTTGCTGAGGATTTGACTAAAGATAGTAAGCAGACTTATACCATTGTTGGTATTATTAAGAGACCTACCTGGGAATTTACCTGGTCGCCAGGATATACTGTCATTTCTTATATCAATGAGAATACCTTATCCAAAGGGGAAACCTTTGATGTCTCTGTCATCTTTAAGCAGGTGAATAATAAGTTATTTGATGTTGCGGATAAAATCGCATTAGATAATGGCATTACGGAGTATGGTTTTAATAATGAGCTTCTGCGGTACTATGGAGTTATTAAGGATGATTCTGTTAAAAAAATGCTTTTTACCTTAACCGGAATCATCTTAGTAATAATTATGATAGGGTCTGTTTCCTTGATTTATAATGCATTTGCTATATCAGTATCCGAGCGATCCAGATATCTAGGGATGCTGTCAAGTGTTGGGGCTACGAAGCGGCAAAAGAGAACCTCCGTTTTTTTTGAAGGAGCTGTTATTGGAGTAATTAGTATACCGATTGGGATCACAGCAGGTTATATTGGTCTGGGTATTACTTATATCTGTATTAATCCGATGCTTGAAGGACTATTGGAAGTATCCGATGGCTTTCGATTAATCATATATCCATCATCCTTAATCACCGCGATCTTGGTGTCCGGATTAACAATTCTGATATCAACCTATATTCCGGCCAAAAGGGCGTCGAATATATCAGCCATTGATGCCATCCGACAAGTTACTGATGTAAAAATGAGCAGAAGGCAGGTCCGAACATCCATTATAACAAGAAAGATATTTGGAATAGAAGGTGATTTGGGATTAAAAAATCTGAAAAGAAACAGAGGAAGATATAAGGCTACCGTATTCTCTTTAATTATCAGTATGATGTTGTTTTTAGTGGTTTCCTCGTTTACGGATTATCTGAAAAAATCCATTATCATGACACAGGAGGGCATTAATTTTGATATACAGACAACGGTTAATGCTGAGATTGCTTCAAAGAAAGAGGAGATTGTTCAAAAGATTACTTCCCTTAATAATATCAGTGAAATGACAAAGATTGATACGTTGGATGTAACCACGTGGATAAAGGAAGCTTCGATTGCGGACTATCTTGTTCAAGAGAAGCAAGTAGCACTGGTTGACGGTAAATATCCATACTATGTGGTAATTAATGTATTAGATGATAATACGCTGCAAAAATATGCAAAAGAAATAGGAATGGAAGATGACAAGCTAATAGACCCCAATCAACTTTCAGCAGTTGTGATTGATACGATTCGTTTTAAAGATTATGAAGCGGATAAATATGTTGAGACAAAAGTGATTAAAACTAGCGTTGGAGAAAATTTAAATTTGTTGCTACCGAGTAGTGATACGAACGAAGTACAATCTTTGAAGCCGATAAAAATAACGGCACTTACTAATGAGATGCCAATGGGTGTTATGCCTTTAGGTAAAACCGCAGGTTTCCATATTATTATGTCTCAGACTTCATTTGATAAGCTAATAGAAGGAAAGGAAGAAATCGTTTCTTCCGGTTTGAACACAGCGGTTTATTTTAACAGCGATAATCCTTTAAAACTGCAGGAGGATCTCGAAGGAGTACAGAATGAAGTTGGGGTAAGCAGTCTATTTATTTTTAACGTTTATAATTATAAACAAAACGAACAACAAGCATTACTTTTAGTATCCGTATTTACTTATGCCTTCATTATATTGATAACGGCAATTTGTATAGCTAATATTATCAATACGATATCAACCAGTATTGCCCTAAGAAAAAGAGAGTTCGCTATGTTAAAATCAATTGGTATAACACCGAAGGGTTTTAATAAAATGCTGAATTATGAAAGTATTTTTTATGGAGTGAAAGCCTTAATTTATGGTCTTCCAATCAGCATTTTAGTCATGTATCTGATGTATCGCGTTCTGATGGCGGAATTTGATTATAATTTTTCCCTACCGATGAATAGTATTTATATCGTAATTGCATCCGTATTTATTATAGTGGGTACGGCGATGCTCTATTCCAGCAGAAGGGTACGAAAAGAAAATATTATTGATGCATTGAAACAAGAGATCATTTGATATATAATTTATTGAATAAAAATATTAAGTAAAAAGTATAAAGGGAGATTTCAAATGGATTTCATTGAGATAATCAAAGTAATTGTACTGGGCATCATTGAAGGCATTACAGAATGGCTTCCGATCAGCAGCACAGGACATATGATATTAGCGGATGAGTTTATAAAACTTAATATGTCGGATGCATTTAAAGAAATGTTCTTTGTAGTTATTCAACTCGGGGCAATTATGGCAGTAGTCATTTTGTATTTCCATAAGCTCAATCCATTTTCTCCTAAAAAATCGGGAAAAGAAAAATTAGATACCGTTACTCTTTGGTTAAAGGTACTTATAGCCTGCGTTCCCGCTGGGGTTATAGGGTTATTATTTGATGATCAAATTGATGAGTTATTTTACAATTTTCAAACGGTATCCATTATGCTTATTCTGTATGGTGTTTTGTTTATTCTCATGGAGGTCTGGAATAAAACGAGAAAGGTAAAAATCAATGATTTTACTAAACTCAATTATAAAACCGCACTTATTATCGGTGTGTTTCAGGTTTTAGCGCTCATCCCAGGCACCTCGCGCTCGGGAGCTACCATAATTGGAGCAATTCTTTTAGGGACTTCAAGATTTATTGCGGCAGAATTTACATTTTTTTTAGCTATTCCCGTAATGTTTGGTGCCAGTGCTGTTAAAATTGCTAAATTTGGATTGAATTTTACCGGATTGGAAATTGGGGTTTTAATGATAGGAATGTTATCCGCTTTTATCGTTTCAATATTGGCGATTAAATTTTTGTTAGGATATATCAAGAAACATGACTTCAAATTCTTTGGTTACTACAGAATAGTTTTAGGTATCATTGTATTATTGTTTTTTTGGCTTAAATAACATGGATATATATTATGTTATTACTTGCATTCGTTCATCTTTTCCTATATGATATTGGTAGAAGTATTAATAACATAACAAAAACACTTATCTAACAAGAGAGGTAACCTATGATAATTCAAGATGATTATATCAAGTTTTCAATCGGAAAACAGAAGCACATAGCTTTAATAGCTCATGATACAAAGAAACATGAGCTGGTGGAATGGGTGGAAAAGAATAAGGATATTTTAAAAAGTCATTTTTTATGCGGAACAGGAACAACAGCCAGATTAATTGTAGACAAAACAGGACTTCCGGTGAAGGCTTATAACAGCGGCCCACTTGGAGGTGATCAACAGATTGGTTGTAGAATCGTAGAGGGTAATATAGATTTTGTAGTTTTCTTCTGGGATCCGCTTGCTTCCCAACCCCATGATCCCGATGTAAAGGCACTGCTTCGTATTTGCGCGGTTTATGACATACCAGTTGCGAATAATAGAGCGACTGCAGATTTCTTAATTACTTCTAAATTCATGAATGAAGTATATGAGAGAAGTGTCTTGAACTATAATAAAATAATTCAAGGCCGATTGGAAGAGTTTAAAAAATAAGTTATAATAATGTGAATAGTCTCGCATTCTTTTGCGAGACTATTCACACTATACTCAATATAATAGATGCCCTTAATTATCTGAATTCGGATAACTAAGGGCATTGTATTTTTGTTTATAATGTAAAGTGTGTATTTTATAGGAAGACGGAGAGACTAATTAGTAGATGCTGTTAAACTATCAATAAAATACTTCGCTGCATCCGAAATTGGTATATCGTTATTATATGCAGCAACTAATATTCGGGATGGAATCTCTTGAGTGATAGTAATAACAGCCAGATCATCCCGCTCCTTAACACAATAGTCCGGAATGAAAGCAACACCGAGACCTATTTTAGCAAGGTCAATAAGAAGGTCATTACTGCTAAGCTCTATTGCAGGAACCAAATCAAGTGAATTCTCTAGGAAAAGGTTATGCAGGAATACGCTCGTGGTAGAACGCTTGTCCAACATAAGGATTGGATACTGTTGTAGTTCCTTTAAAGATATCTGTCGGTCGGTTAGAGGAAAGGCTTCGTTATTTGCTATAAAAATATCTCGAAATTCTTTTACTGGTATAATCTTCATCATATTATTCAGTGCAGGATTCGGGGAATTAGTAACAATAATATCTACTTCGTTACGCTCTAAAAGCTTTGCACATTGAAGTGAGGTACCGTTGGTTACCTTAATATGAATATTGGGATATTTCTTATGAAAGTTGTTTAAAAAAGGAACCAGATAATACCGACAAATGGTATCACTTGCACCAATTCTTAACTGTACTCCGCTTTTCGGATCTGCACATAGCTGATTTTCACCACGGCTGATAAGATTGATAGCCGGTTCAATATGCTTTAACAGCAGTTCGCCCTCCTTTGTAAGGGCAACCCGTTTGGTGCTTCGGATAAATAAGGTTTGATTAAGGCGTCTCTCCAAGGTTTTAATGGATTGACTAACTGCTGACTGGCTTATGAATAGTGTGTCGGCTGCATCGGAAAAACTCAGGCTTTTCGCTACCTGATAAAATACTTTATACAATTCATAATTAATATCCATGACAGACTCCTTTCATATTAAGAACTCAAAATACCTTATCATAAATTTGGAACATTCTGAGACTTCGCAGCTAGATGTTATTAAATTGCTTGATAAAATTATGTTCTGATTTTACAAGCAATGCTATAGTCTTTGTTCTGCGAAGATATTATCTGATTTTAATATTAACAATATATTTATATCTATTAGTTTCTCTAATAAAAAGATTAACATATATTAATTTTGATTATAAGACATGCTATGCTATAATGCAAGTAAATGATACAGAAGTTTTGAAAGGAGCCAAAGCTCCTTAATAACAATAGCTTAAAATCTTTATACAAGTAAAGGAGCCAAAGCTCCTTCTCGAAGTAGCTTAAAATCTTTATACAAGTAAAGGAGCTTAATATGAGCAACGTGAAACGTATTTATGTAGAAAAAAAGACACCTTACGCAGTTAGAGCGAAAGAATTAAAAACAGAGCTTCGCAGTTATTTAGGAATGAAGGGAATAGAAACAGTACGTGTTTTAATCCGTTATGATATAGAAAATGTAAGTGAAGACACCTATAAGAAATCAATTGGAACCGTATTCTCTGAGCCGCCGCTTGATGTATTATATGAAGAAAACTATCAGGCAGGCAGTAGTGACAGAGTATTTACCGTAGAATATTTACCTGGACAGTTTGACCAGAGAGCCGATTCCGCACAGCAATGTGTAAAATTATTAAATGAAAAAGAAGAGCCGGTAATCCGTTCTGCTACCTCCTATATTCTCTCCGGTAATATTACTGAGGAGGAATTTGAGAAGATTAAGGCTTACTGTATTAACCCTGTGGATTCCAGAGAAGCCGACGAAGTAAAGCCGGAGACATTAGTTACAGAATTTAGTGAGCCTGAGGATGTTATTATTTTTGAAGAATTTCGCACCATGGACGAGGATAGCTTAAGTAAACTGTATGCTTCCCTCAATTTAGCTATGACCTTAAAGGATTTTCAGTTCATTCAGAACTATTATAAGAACGAAGAAAAACGTGATCCTTCCATGACGGAGATTCGTGTACTCGATACTTATTGGTCCGATCATTGCCGTCATACAACCTTCTTAACCGAGCTTAAGGATATTCAGTTCGAAGAAGGCTATTATACTGAACCGATTAAAGCAGCTTACAGCAGCTATGTAACAGAGAGAGAGAAGTTATATAAGGGCAGAGATGATAAATATATTTCCCTGATGGATATGGCATTGCTTGCGATGAAGAAGCTGAAGGCAGACGGCAAATTAGAGGATATGGAAGTATCCGATGAAATCAATGCCTGCTCCATTATTGTACCAGTTGAGATTGATGGCAAGACGGAAGAATGGCTGGTATTCTTTAAAAACGAAACTCACAACCATCCTACAGAGATTGAACCCTTCGGTGGTGCAGCAACCTGTCTCGGTGGTGCAATCCGTGACCCTTTGTCGGGTAGAGGTTATGTATATCAGGCAATGAGAGTTACCGGTGCGGGAGACCCTACGGTAGCGATCAAAGATACACTTAAGGGTAAATTAGCTCAGAGAAAAATCTGTACCGGTGCGGCAGCAGGTTACAGCTCCTACGGTAATCAGATCGGTCTTGCAACCGGACTCGTGGATGAGATTTATCATCCGAATTATGTTGCAAAGAGAATGGAAATCGGTGCAGTTATGGGAGCAGCTCCAAGAAGAAATGTAATCCGTGAGAACTCCGATCCTGGCGATATCATTATCTTAATGGGTGGCAGAACCGGACGTGATGGCTGCGGTGGTGCAACCGGATCCTCCAAGAGTCATACAACCGAATCCATCGCTACCTGTGGTGCTGAGGTTCAAAAGGGAAATGCTCCGACTGAACGTAAGTTACAGAGATTGTTCCGAAGAGAAGAAGTAAGTTTATTAATTAAGAAATGTAATGACTTTGGTGCGGGTGGTGTATCCGTAGCGATCGGTGAGCTTGCAGCAGGTCTTCAAATTGATATGGACAAGGTTCCTAAGAAATATTCAGGTCTTGACGGAACAGAACTTGCTATTTCTGAATCTCAAGAGAGAATGGCAATTGTAGTTGATCCGAAGGATGTGGACAAGATGCTTGCCTTTGCTGAGGAAGAGAATCTTGAGGCAGTGGTTGTTGCTGAGGTTACAGAATCACCTAGACTTGTTATGAAATGGAGAGGTAAGGAGATCGTTAACATTTCCAGAGCCTTCCTTGATACCAATGGTGCTCACCAGGAAGCGTCGGCCTATGTCAGTGTTCCTTCCAAAGAACATAATTATATTGAAACAGGTTCCATAATTGAGGGAGCTGATACGAAAGAAAAATGGTTAAAGAACTTATCTGCACTGAATGTTTGTTCCAAAAAAGGTCTGGTTGAAATGTTTGATAGCTCCATCGGTGCTGGAACTGTGACAATGCCTTATGGTGGGAAATATCAATTATCACCGATTCAGACAATGACCGCGAAGCTTCCGGTTTTAAATGGTGTTTGTGATACAGTAACCATGATGAGTTATGGCTTTGATCCTTACCTTTCCAGCTGGTCTCCATTCCATGGTTCTGTATACGCAGTTATTTCCTCTGTTGCTAAAATTGTGGCAGCAGGCGGTGATCATACAAAGATCCGTTTTACCTTCCAGGAATTCTTCAGAAGACTTGGTAATGACCCCAAACGTTGGGGTGAGCCAGTTGTAGCACTTCTTGGTGCTTATGATGCCCAGGTTAAGCTTGGCCTTCCTTCCATCGGTGGTAAGGATAGTATGTCAGGAACTTTTAATGATATTGATATTCCTCCGACACTGGTTTCCTTTGCAGTTGATATTGCAAAAAGTGGGGATGTTGTAACAACTGAATTAAAGAAAGCAGGCAATGTATTAGTAAAATTCGATATTAAGAAAGATGCTTATGATCTGCCAAATTATGAGCAAACAATAGATATCTATACAAAAATCACGAAATTTATGAGAAAAGGCGAGATAGTGTCAGCTTTTGCGGTTGGATTTGGTGGTATTGCAGAAGCAGTCAGCAAGATGGCCTTCGGTAATAAGTTGGGTGTAGAATTAAATAGTCAGTTAACAGAGAAAGAATTATTCTTACCGGCATACGGTTGCGTTATCGCAGAAATGACAAAAGAAGCCGCAGACAGCTTAAAGAATTATGGTTTTGCTTTGGATGAATTCAGCGTAATCGGTACAGTAACCGAAGCTGCAGAATTTGTATATGGTGAGGTTACAGTTACTTTAGAGGAAGCTTTGAGTTCCTGGATGGGAACCTTAGAGAAGGTATACCCTACTCGATCCAAAGCTTTAGAAGATAATTCTGACTCAAAGAAAGAACTTCAGACTAAGCTTTATGATGCTAAGACAATCTATGTAGCAAAGAATAAAGTAGCAAAACCGAAGGTATTTATTCCGGTATTCTTCGGAACCAATTGTGAGTATGATACATTGAAAGCATTTAAAAATGCTGGTGCAGAGATAGAGACGATAGTTTTCAAAAATTTGACGGAGAACAATATCAGAGAATCTGTGGGAGCCTTTGCAGAAGGAATTAAGGGAGCGCAGATTCTGATGTTCCCGGGTGGCTTCTCAGCAGGTGATGAGCCGGACGGTTCCGGTAAGTTTATTGCAACAGCTTTCCGTAATGAGAAAATTAAGGAGGCTGTTAATGATCTTCTTAAAAAACGGGATGGTTTGGCTTTGGGTATCTGTAACGGTTTCCAGGCATTGATTAAATTAGGACTGGTACCTTATGGTGAAATCACTCCTCAGAAGGAGGATTCACCGACTCTGGCAACCAACAATATCGGTCGCCATATCTCAAAATCAGTATATACAAAGGTTGTAACCAACAAATCTCCTTGGTTAATGAAGGCTGAGCTTGGCGGAGTATATTCCATTCCGGCATCCCATGGTGAAGGCCGTTTTGTAGCCAGTGAAGAATGGATTAAGAAATTATTTGAGAATGGCCAGGTTGCTACCCAGTATGTTGATTTAAGCGGCAATCCTACGATGGATGAAGACTTCAATCCGAACGGTTCCTATTATGCAATTGAAGGTATCACAAGTCCGGACGGAAGAGTTCTAGGTAAGATGACTCACTCCGAACGTAGAGGTGACTCAGTAGCTATCAATATCAGTGGCAACCAGAATCAATCTATCTTTGAATCCGGTGTATCTTACTTTAAGTAGGAACTGTATGGGGTTACAATTATTACTTTGCTAATTCTCTTCATATTATAATAATAGGGCGTCTCAGAGAGGAATGAACTTTTGAGACGCCCTAATTGTATTCTTTTATGACACCCGAACCATGATTTAAATATTAACCTGACATTCCAAGGGTTCCTTATCATCCCGAAAGCCCTTAAATACCGGCTGTCTCAAAGTTCCCTTCTCATTCGGCATATATTGGACGACGCACACCAGCTCAGGCATTAGCCAAACGGCACCTTCATTACCCGGAGGCGTGATGAGAAAAGGAGAGTTGTTGGCCTGCTCCAGCTTCTTCAAATCACCATACTTAACGCCGAAAGTTACATGTCCTTTATAGATTAATTCAGTCCCATTATATTGCCCGAGTATAACACTCGTGACTCCTTTTTCCTTAATGATGTATCCGCATACGACAAAATCCTGGTCAGCAAGAAATTTAAACTTAATCCAATCCTTCGTCCGCTTATCAAAGTAATATTTGCTATTACTTTTCTTAGCGATGACTCCTTCCAGCTGCTGATTTTTAGCTACAGCAAAAAGTTCAATTCCCTTCTCAGGAATATATCTACTGATAGCAAGCTTTGGATCCTCCGCTACAGTCTCGGATAGCAGCCTCTTACGCTCCAGAAGCGGTAAATCGGTCAATTGAGTATCCTTACAATATAAGATATCATAGGCTACAAAACAAGCGGGAAAATTCTCAGAGGATAGTTGAATTTTGAATTTATTTGAAGTCAGTGACCTTTTTTGTAATTCAAAAAAGTCAGGAACACCATTTTTTAAAATAACCAACTCGCCGTCTAGGATACAACGTTCCTTCACATGCTTATAAATACCTGATAGTTCAGGTACTTTAGGCAATAGAAGATCATTTCGCTTGTTACGTAGCTCGGTATCTTGATCCAGATAGGCAATACAGCGGATACCATCCAATTTTAATTCATAAATCCAGTTGGGATCATTAAAAGGATCGGTCATCTCCGATATCAGCATGGGTTTGATGTGTTTTTCTTCAAATAAATCCATTAGGCAGTACCACTCAGTTTCTGATCCTGCGACATCGCAAGGGTACGTTGGAGCGCCTCCATTAAGTCAATAACATTACTTGGAGCGCTGGTATCAACCGCAACGATATCTTCTCCATGAATTTTCTGCATGATGGCATCCCGAAGCCTTTCCTGATATTCATCCTTATAGAGCGAGGCATCAAAAGGCCCAGTCATTGTATTAATCAGGGTTTTTGCCATAGTTAATTCCGCATCACTTAGATCCACATGGGTAACCTGTTTCGGTACGGACACAATTTCATCCGAATAGAAGAGTGTCTTAGCGATAATTCCATCTGATGTCGGATACAATACAATCAAGTTCTCCTTTGTTCCAATCACTGTTTTTGCCAAGGCAACCTTTTGTTCGTTAAGCATGGCAGTACGTAAAAGCTCAAATGCTTTCTCTGCTCCAGTCTCCGGTATGGCATAATAATTGCGTTCATAATAGATTTGGTCTATTTCTGTTAAATTAACGAATTGTATGATATGAATCGTTTTATCCTTCTTAGTCTTAATCTTCTCCAGTTCTTCCTCTGTCATGATAACATATTTTTCATTTTCGTACTCATAGCCCTTAATAATATCGTCGGTTTTTACTTCCTTGTTGCAGCTTGGGCAATATTTCTTATATTTAACACGTTCCTTCGTATCCTTGCAAAGCTGATTGAATTTGACATCATTATCCCGTGTTGAGGTATATAAACCAACCGGAATATACAATAATCCCAGAGAAATTGCTCCTTTATGCGATACACCCATAATTTTCACCTCATTTAAAATTTTTATTATTATTTGCAAAAGGTACCCCAAAAATTCTGAACATTATGTCGAATATAGTAGTAGATGAAAAATATACTAATTTATATAAATGCTGGAGGAGGGTGACTTATGCGATTAGCTAAATTAGATGAAATGATAACGAATAAAGTATTAGCTGTTTCAATTAAATCAAGAGATGGTAAGAAATTAGTAAATGAA
>JAQUYQ010000035.1:0-3249 GCA_028691795.1 Herbinix sp. | reverse complement strand
GCATTTATCGCTTTACTTCACGATATTGGTAAGATGTTGAAGGAAAAAGACGTTAAATTAAAAAATACACCGCATTATGAAATCGCATTTGAATTCTTAAAACGGAAAAATTGTACTGTTTTAACCTATATAGCAATACGTTTTCAAGAGGAAGCCTATGACGGCAGCGGAGTTTATAAGCTTGCCAAGGAGAAACAAATTGACTTTACAAAGATATTAAGCATTTGCGATTTTTATGAGAATCTGCTTCGTACATCGAATCTAATGCCGTATGAATGCTTTGAAAAAACTCAGGCTTTGGTCAATACCAAATTCGATCCAGAGGTTTTCAAAGCTTTTCGTGATGCTATATTTATCTATCCGATTGGATTACCTGTACAGCTGAATAATAAAGCAGAAGGTATCATTATACGACAAAATATATCTTATCCATTACGTCCTGTAGTAAAGGCAGCAGATAAGTATTATAACTTGATGGAAAATCTATCATTGTTTATTGAAAAGGTTGCAATATAAATATTTAATAGAAGATCGGTTGAATGGATAACAGCCCTGCCATGGGAAGTGGCAGGGCTGTTACACTATATCAAATTTATGCGGGGTATAAAAGATAAAACAAGTTTACCAGTTTACAGTCAAATGAGCGTTTGCAGCTTCCAGGCAAAATTCGGTGATTGCCATTCCCATTGCAAAGAAGGAAAGGATTATAATTAATGCAAATGCGGTTTTATCATAAATCAGTTTTTCTTGTTTCTGAGCAAAATTAGCGATTAGGATCTCAGCTCCAAGAAAGATAAAAATAACTGGCCATAATTTAAATATAATATCAAAGGTTAGGCCGGCTACAAAGATGCGTAAAAGAAATAGAATACCAAAAGCGATCAGCATACCACCCAAAGTTACAGTCCCTACTCTGTGAGTTTTTGTCATTACCTAAACCCTCCCTTATCTTCCAGCTGGTGAACCTTTTCCATGGAGTCAAGGTCTTTCTTCTTGCCAATGATGAGATAGATGCCTAACGCTATAATGGCAAATCCGATTAACAATTGAGGGAAATAATGTCCAAAGCGATATACTGCTTCTCTGATTACATCCGGCATGATCCAGCGGAATAATTCGTATATGTTATTCCATAAAATTGTAAAGCCAATAATAATCAAAGCAACGGCTAAGACAGTGCGGTTTTTGCTTTGGAGTACACGTGATTTTTCTTTCGCAAATTCGGGTATTAAGATGTAATCGTCTTCCATGGCATAGAATTCATCATCCGGCATGGCACGTAAATTAAAGGTATCAAAGAAAGCGTAAAACCATATTACAGGCATTACAAACATTAATGGACCGAGGTTTAGCCAGCTTGATAAAAATATAAGCAGGAAAAAGGCGGACATGAGGCTGATACCACGCTTCATAAAACCCATGTACATTTGTCCAGCCCCAGGCAAAAATGAAAAACAAAATGTTAAAAAACTACTTTTCTTTCTAATCATTATCAGTTACCTCCGTTTTCATAATATTGTTGGAGAAATCCAACATGTTGTTACTGATGGTATCCATACCGTCCCTTATCGTAGAAGTCAGGGATTCGTTATCTTCCTTGTCTATCTGCACTTCTGATAAAGTATTCTCAGGGATGTTAAGTGTAGTATCGATATGAGATATATTCATTGTAAGTAGGAGGAGCAGCAGTGCACATACAGTAGCGGTACCTACTTTTAAGCTATATATAAATAATTGCATCCGTTTTGAAGTTTCTCTGGCTTTCACTGCAAGCTGTATTTCAGGCCGCTTGGTCGCCTTTAATATATTGGATTTCATATCTCTTGGGGCTGCAATTATTTCACTCGATATCAAGGTAGCAAATTGGTCAGCACAATAATTACAGGAGCAGATATGTTCCAAGAATTTTACTTTATCTGTTTGATTCATAATACCATGTTGAAATATATAATAATCTGTTTCGGAAATATGTTCCTTTTCATTCATTGATAGATGCCCCCTCTCGATATGTTTTCTGAAGCAAGGCCCTGGCCCGGTAAATTTGAGTCTGGACCGTTTTTAAATTCTTTCCTGTGTTTTCAGCAATTTCAGCTGCCGACAACTCATTATAGAAATAATCAAGTGCAATTTCCCGATATGGAGTTTTTAATCTATTACATCGCTGGGACAATTGTTTTTTAACTTCTAATTCCAGCACACTTTCTTCTGGTGAAGGTTCATTGTCGGTCTGAGAGATAAAATAATCATCCTCGGTAGGAATACTCTGCCGATCTGCCCGTTTTATAAAATCCAGGCACTTGTTGGTGGCGATGCGGCAAATCCAGGCTTTTTCGTATTGTCGATCAAAGGTAGATAGATGCTTGTAGGCGGAAAGGAAAGTTTCCTGGGCTAGATCCTCAGCATCGAAGTAATTTCTGACAATCTTATAACAGATGGAGTATATTAAATTCTGATACGTGTCAATTAAGTATTCATAATATTGTTCATTACTGATTAGTTCCGCCCCCTTCCCATGTTTTCTGTAACAATCAAGTACCTATTCGTTAGTTATAACGTTAGTATATTTCATTTTTCTTCAACTTTTAAGACTTTTTTAAATTATATTAACTTTGCCTTATTTTTTTTGCGAATGTCTTTCCTGATTTTTACTAAGCTTTTAAAGATGGATAGGGATAATATCAAAATGCAAATTGTAGAAATGAATTTAATTAATTTCTTCATAGTAATCTCCATTCTGCCAAAACACCGCGAATTTGGGTATCAGCGCAAATTTGCCGTTTGAAAAATCATGATTTTTCAAACTAACTCCTAATATTGAATATGAAATAAAATTTTACTGTAATAATTTGCCATGTATGCTTTATTTCACATCTTATAATAAATTTATTAATGGAACGATTATTTGGGATCCCTTGTTCGTTACATTGATATAAACGAGAGAGATATAAAGTTGTCTTCAAAATTTTATATTTTTTTAGGAAGCTGCAAAACGAACATTTTAAGAAGAAATAGGAGCAGAGAAGATTGAAAATTAGTATCTATAGATAGGCCTAAACTGTTGGTGAATGCTGCTGAAATATTAGGTAGCATTTTTTGACATATTATGATATATTTATATAATCTAGATGTACAAATAGTACATTAAACCTAGAGATTATTTATATAAATAATTTATAATACTGAAGGAGAAACCCTATGGATCAAGAGCAATTTGATAACTATCAGCATTTTACTGAAAAAACGATTTAT
>JAQUYQ010000189.1 GCA_028691795.1 Herbinix sp. | reverse complement strand
TTTACCTGAAGTAATATATTAAAATGTCTGGTAATCAAAAACAAAATCGACATTGGCTTCTCTCTTACTGAAAGAAGATCATAATATAAGGCAAGCGCTTTATTTGGCTGTTTACTTCCAATGGCATCGATCATCTGAAATATTTTACCTATAATCTGAGTTGTAACAACTGCATCGATATCCTCCCGCAATATAACTTCGCGGTCTATCGTATACCCAATGATTTTCTCAACCTCATTACAGATATTAACCATGTCCGTGCCAATTTTATCAAGAAGATAAATAATAGATGCTTCTGTAATTTTCTTTCCTTCCTGCTCCAGAAGGGAAGCTACAAAAAGTTTTAAATTCTTTTCATCTAATCCATTCATCTCTGATACGGTACCATGATCACGTACCATTTTAAAAAGCTTATTCCTCTTATCTATCTCTGTTTCAACAAAAATAATAATTGTACTTTCTGGTATTCTTCCACAAAGCTCGCTAAGCTCACTTTGACTTTTAAACAACCCACTATTTTCTATAACTATCAGCCTATAATCGTTAAAAAACGGTAACGTCTGCGCTGCATCTGCAATTTTCAGCGGTTCTGCGCCTTTTCCTTCAAAATAGGAATAATTCATTTCATTATCGTCTTTTAAGATGGCTGTTTTTAATTTATCACGATAAAGCTTCTTTAAATACTCTTCGCTTCCATATAAAAGATAGAACTGTTTGAAGCTTCCTGATTTAATATGCTCCTTGATTACTTTCATAATAAATATTACTCCTGTTTCTACAGAACATTATTTATTCTACCTAATTCATATGTAAATTGCAAGCAAAAAGATTAAATTTACAACGATTAGTCAATTGTACCAAATCGACTCAAGGGTTTAATTCGAAATATGGCGCGGCCCCCTATGTTTTGCTTGTTTACATTACCTACTTCTTCCGATCTGCTATCCTTACTGATGGACCGATTATCCCCCATGACAAAGTATTCATCATCACCAAGGGTAATTGGCTCTACTGCCCTTCCCGGATCTGTAATGGGATCTTTACCATAGTCTTCCTCAAGAATATCTCCATTAATATAAATGTCAATGCCAATAATTTGTATTGTCTCGCCGGGAAGTCCAATAATTCTTTTTACATAATAATCTTTTTGCTCTCTGCTATATGGATAAAATACAATGATATCAAAACGTTTTAATTCATCAAACCGGTAAGAGAGTTTTTCCACATACAGGTGGTCACCGTTATATAATGTATTCTCCATAGAAGAACCATCAACGATGGTACGTTGGATAACAAAATTAGGTAAAACGTAGATACAAACAAAAATAAGAAAAGCATAAAAAACCAAATCTAATATAATTCCTTTTGCATTACTTTTTTTTGATAGTACTATCACCTCTTCTGAATTTTCTTCATAAGGCTCCTCGTAATCAAAAGTTTCTTTTGCTTCTAAATCTAACTTATCTTCATTTTCCGAATATTCTCTTAAATTATCAAGCTCCGATTTTACCTCTTCCTCCGGATTATTTGACATGCTATCTTCCTTTCCATACCTGTCATGCCAGCTATCAATACACTATAAAACACTTTCATACAAATTGCTATGAAAGTGCTTTTGTAATTAATGACAAGGGAATTGGTCTGCCACTTCATCTTGTCTTTATAAAGTTTCTCATTGAATGTAATGAGTTTCAAATTACTTGTCATGTACCTTAAGCATCGTATATCTGCCTTTAATTACTGATTATTGTTAATGTTTTCGTTGTTATTGTTTTCATTATCTTCATTATTATCATCATCACCAACGATTTTTACTTTCGAACGGTACAATTCTTCTACAGCGATAGATAAAGGCTTTGGATAAGCAACATCAGCAAGAGGTGTAGCACCGTCGATAATTTGTCTTGCGCGTCTTGCTGTTGCAATAACGATGGAGTATCTGCTGTTAACTACAGGTTGCTCTCCCGGCTCTACCTCACTATTTACTACTTTCATTAAATCTGTATATGATGGATGCAACATAATTATTTCTCCTTCCGGTAATCTCATTTTATTATAGTGTAAGCTTTATTATTAACACTTATCAATCATTAGATAATGTTTCCAGAATTTCCGATACTTCCTTTTGGTTTACTCTTCCGGCAATCGTTTCAGGAAGCAGGGAAGACAATATTAAATGTCCGCTTTCTGTTACAATTACTGCTTTCGTTCTTCTTCCGCAGGTCGCATCAATTGCCATACCATTATCCTTTGCTGTCTGTACCATACGTTTAATCGGCGCCGCCTCAGGACTAATAATACTTATTATCTTATTGGAATTCACAACATTTCCAAAGCCTACATTAACCAACTTATTCAAAGTTATTCCTCATTTCAACAGCTTCTATTCGATATTTTGAATTTGTTCTCTGACTTTTTCAATTTCCGTCTTTAAATCAATTGCTTTATTCGTAACCTCCAAGTCACTGGCCTTTGATAAAATTGTATTTGCTTCACGGTTCATTTCCTGCGCAATGAAATCAAGCTTGCGGCCAATATTATCACTGTCACTTAATGTTTCCTTCATATTCAGTATGTGGCTTCTTAAGCGTACCGTTTCTTCATCAACACAGATTTTGTCGGCAAATACCGTAACCTCCGTGGCCAAAACACTTTCATCAACTTTCTTATCACCTAAAAGCTCTGCAACCTTCGCTAATAGCTTATTATGGTATTCAGTAACAATTTCCGGAGATCTTGATTCTATATAATCTACCATCCGAAGCATCCCATCAAGCTTGGCAAAAATATCCAGCCTCAGGTTTTCTCCTTCCGCTATACGTGTTTCAACAAATTTGGCAGCTGCAGTTTTTATTGCTTCCTGTACAAGCTCCCATAATTCGTTTTCATTAATCGTTTGCTCCTCAAGGGTTAACACTTCCGGATATCTGGATAATCCCGACACACGAACATCATTCTCGATTCCAAATTCCTTGCTGATTGTCTCTAAATTTGCAAAATATTCTCTTGCCAGATCTGCATTATACTTAACACATACGTTATTTTCCGTATAGTCTTCGTACGTAATGTAGATATCAACTTTGCCTCTACCAATATATTGTTTTAATACATTACGTATTCCTGCTTCAAAAAAGTTAAGCTTTTTTGGCATCTTTATCGAGATATCACAATATCTGTGATTGACTGCTTTCATCTCAACAGTAATCTTTCGGTCAATTCCGGCGATTTCACACCGACCAAAGCCTGTCATACTTTTCAACATATATGCACACTCTTTCATACTCAGAAATCATGGCGGCATCCGCCGCCACGATTCATTTTTATAATATTCATTTTATTATAATTGAAATAATATAACAAGTCAAGTAATCGAAAACTTTTTTCCAAAACCTGTGATCTAAAATTTATCCAAAACCGAGCTTCTATAAGATTTCTTTACTTTACCTCTTTGATTAAACTGCTATCACTACCGTATTATATCCTCTAAACCGAAGATACCGTTCTAGCATAACCGCCCCTTCAAGTTCAGAATAATCACCCGTAATCACTGCAAAAATATTCCCTTGCTGATCAATATCAGCCAAATAGCCCTCTTCCATTAACTGTAGCTGAAAATCCATTGCTTTATTGTATGATCGAAATAATCCGGTCTGAACACGATATCGATAATCAAAACGACTAAGATCGTTTTGAATTATATTATTTTGGCAGCTGCATGACATGATATGAACATTTGACATAAGAACTCAACCTCACCATTTATTTCAAGTATGAAAACAAATTTGACTGTTATACATCCTACGATGAAATAAATCTATTATTCTATCTTAATTATTATATGTTAAGAAATCTCAAAGTTGCAGAGCGAAATTCTGATGTAACCCAATCTAACAGAACGCGATAATTCTAATGAAACCTTAATTTGAATAGTCCGTTAATCAGGCCTATAATGGAATTAAGATAAACTGAAGATGGAAAATGATATAGGGGAAAGAGGCGATAGAATATGTTGTTCTGGAATAGAGTTGAAATTTACTGTGGTTATTCATTAAAAGATTTTTCAGAGCTAAGAAATGTGTTGGCATATCATAATATTAAATATGATTATAAATTGGTTAACAATAATAAAATGAACAGAATTAGGCATGGTAATTTAACAGCCTTTACAAATCATGAGACTTTATACTATCTTTATGTAAACCACAAGGATTATGACCATGCTATGTTTATTACTTCTAATCGAAATTCATAATTCATTTTTTTCTTCAATCACTCTAAAATGAGTGTAGCAAACTCAACAAAATTATCCTATATAAGTATCGGTTTTAAGTGTTTCTTTAACAATAAAAGAGGCATAGTTATCATCTAGGTAACTATGCCTCTTTATAATTTAACAAGTAAATACGTCTGCAATTTTTATTATAGGTTTATAAATCAAGAGAACATTGGTGTTGATAAATATCTCT
>JAQUYQ010000188.1 GCA_028691795.1 Herbinix sp. | reverse complement strand
AGATGTCCTTTGGGCGCACCATCAATAAAATGAACATGAATCAGTTTTTCACCTAGTTCATCTATATATTGTTTTGGACATTCTCCAGCAAGTGCCATAGGAATCGTATCTACATTCGCTCCGACAGAATCCATGTTAATCTCCTGTACCATCCTCTTCAATGTTTCCAGATTATAAACCAGATTACTTTCATCATGACGTAAAACTTCCAGAGCTAATCGAACATTATAATCCTGTGCCATTCTTCCAAGTTCCGATATATTCTCCACCGCATATTTCCAGGCATTCTCATAATTACTGCCATCATAATAACCTGTTCCTGAGGTAACCAGAACCTGATCTGTACCTAATTCAGCAGCCGCACGAATGGAATCCTCAAAGAATCTCAGACTTCTTTTTCTTTCCTCAACATGTTCAGATGCTAGATTAATAGGGTAAACACATTGTTCTGGCGTATAACAGATGATATTCAATCCTCTGCTTTCAATTTCATGACGTACCTGCTTAATCTGTCTATAAGACATGTCGTCTGGATAAAAATGAGGTGCTGCCCCCCATAACTCTATATTTTTATATCCATATCGGACAGTATCGTCCAGAAATCTGGTCAATGGATAATATTTGTACTGAATATTCATCGTTGCAAAATGGTCTCTTTTTACTGTATTCATGGTGTACTTCCTTCCTCTGTAGTATCTATCTGCAGTACATAACTATAACGATCAGCATTGATGATATTTTTTCCATAGTAAATAGGTTCTCCTTTATCATCAATACAGATCTCTTGTGTAAATAGCATTGCTTCCTTTTCATTTACACTAAGTTCTTTTGCATCTTCCTTTGTAGCATAGCAAATTCCTATTTTTTTAGTTGCTTTCTTTATCACAACTCCATGTTCAGAAAGAGTTTGATATAAAGGTTTATTCAGGTCTTCTGATAGCAAAAAAGCATATTTTCTGGGGAAAATATTCTTTTCAATCATAACAGGGATATCATCGCAATATCTTAAACGTCGAATACGAATTACCTGTTCATCGTTGTGAACCTTAAGTAAATTTACATCTTTGGGCATTGCTTTTATGATATCGGCAGATAAAAATTTAGTTCCCGGTCGTTGTCCATTCACTATACAATTCTGGGAAAAACTCATTATTGCATTGGTGCTTCTTATAAGCTTCTTTCCTCTCACAAAAGTACCAAGACCCTGTTTTCTGATTAGAAGTTCTTCCTCTGCGAGAATATCCAATGCTTTTCTTACCGTAATCCTGCTTACTTTATATTTCTCACTTAATTCCATTTCAGTTAATAATTTCTCATTTTCCTTCAAAATTCCCGTATTAATTTCTGTACGTAAAATATCAGTCAGCTGTAAATATAGCGGCATTCTGTTATTTTTCTCTATATAGTCCATGATCTCTCCATTTCAATTATAATCATGACATCTTCAAAATATGCAGGTTATATTCTTCTTTGTCAACTGGCTTGTTATACATAATTATTCAATTACTGTATTTTAGTAATCCAATCTTCTGTAATATCTGCGAATTCCTAAAGGATGCCGTATGTAATATTCAAGGTACGTATTCAGTCGCTGAAAAGCGGTTTTCATAACAATGGGTGATAAAATCCCTCTAAACTCATCACTAATACCACTTAATGTATAATCTTTCGTATCAAAAACGATTACCTTTGCAGAAATTGTATTAAACTGGTTCGCATACAATACAGTTCCGACAATTCCAATTAAAAAATATTAGAACATCCTTTTTACAAATCTTATCCACAATTTTCTCAGCTTTATGAATTAAATCCAGACCCATTTTGCTGCTCTCAGCGCACTTTTGCTTCAACAAAATTGAACATGCTTACCTCCTTGTTATAACTGTATTTTATTTGTATTTTATTGGTTATATATTATCATATATTCATCTTATTTACAATACAAATATTGCTTCTTATGTTAGTACAATTTCTTAATGTTGACTTCCTGAACATAATAAAAGTGCCAGACCCACGACCTTATTCCAGTCATAAGCTGACACTCATCGCAGTTTTATTTTTTTCAAATTGAAAGTAACAGAAAATCATTCTTTGACTGATATACCTATTATTAATCTGACCCCAACACCCTCAATCTGTTTTTTATCTGCCAGGATATTCCTTTATACTTATCGTCTGCCCGGTCACAGAGCAGATTAAACAACTGACTATACATGATTGCTGCCACTACGAAAAAACCTTTTTGATTTTGATATTCCTTCAGCAACCGATAATTATAACGTTTATGCGATAATCAATGATAAAAAGAACCCATAGAAACTGACTTACAAAGTCTTATCTACAGGTTCCTTTATCAGCTTATATATAGCTTATTCCAAAAATTTAAGAATTATATATTTTAAGCAATCAATTTTTACTTAATCTCTTTCCCTTTACTAATTCTAATAATATCACTTTTATCCAATCCAATTTCTTTAACGATTTCCTCTACTACCTTGGTGCTGATTTTTGTTTTATCTCCTACGATATATATTTGAGTAGGATTAATTTTTATTAAAGCTTCTATCGTATATGTGGTCAGATTGTCAGTTTCTACAAATAGGATAGGATATCCTAATTCAGCACATATCTTCTGAATATTCTGAGCATCCTTTGGAATGGCATCGCCACTAACAAGTACAACCTTACTTTCATCCGGAAGCTGAATAATATCGGCGATTAACTTTGCCGTTTCATACTTATCTTCACCACCGATATTTGCAATATTCGTATAGCCTTCTTTCTTAAGCATTTTTTCAAGATTTACATTTACTGCATGACCCAACCCGATAATATAAATCTCATCCTGTTTTGAGTAATGTTTCTTGATATAGCTTACCATCTTCTTTGCATCCTTCTCAGAAATACCAGTACAAATGACATTACCTCCAAGTTGACCTGCCAATACTCCTCCTGCAAATGCATCTGTGAAATCATACTTGGTAGCTACAATAATTACCTTCTTTGGAACTTCCTGACGTGTAATTGATAAAGTATACACCTTACTTGTTGTTCCATCCTCTGCGGTCACCTTAATATAGAAATTATTCACACCTACCTTAAGCTTCAGCTTATGATTCGTTAGTTCCTTTTTGCATAGCTTGTCACTAAACAGTTTCCAGGATGCCTTATCACTTACTGAAACTTTTACAGTTGAGCTGGTTGTTGTATTTACTACGGTTGTTGTTATCTTTTGTCCACTTATGATTGCCTTGGATGACATATTCATTTTTGTAATATCACAGTCAACCGACTTTTTACGTATTATTGTCAATGTATAGGTCTTAACTGTTCCATCCTCTGCTATTACTTTTATATAAGCTTTGTTGGATTCCACCTTTAACTTCATTGTATTATCTATAATTTCCTTTGTACAGGCTTTGTTACTGTATAATTTCCATGTCGCCTTGTCACTTACGGATACTTTTATAGTCAGACTAGTGGTCTTATTCGATACAGTTGCAGTTATCTTATTTTCACTAATGGCTGCTTTTGCTGGTGTATTAACTTTTGTAATCTCGCAATTTGCAGATTTATTTGGGTTATCTGTTTTTATAAGTGTAAAAAGACTGAACTTCGTAATATGGAACTTAATCCCTAGCATTCCATCCTTGTACTCAACGATTTCTCCTTGAATCAATTCCTTGGTTCCATCACTATGTTCAATATATACCGATAATTGCTTAAACAATACTTCTCTTTCTGTCGAATCCGAAGGAATTGTAATTCCAGTAAGCGGAAGTGTAATGTCTACGTCAGTAGATGGCATGTTAGTTTCAATCGTCATCGGAGTACCAATAATCGATAAACTTTTCTGTGTATCTCCGCTTAATACTCCAACTTCAAACAAAGCACGCTCAGTGAGAACTTCCTTCTTCTCATTTTCCTTAATTGGTATCAGGTTGAAGTATAAATTTTGGTTCATACTGTCACTTACACTTTGTAAAGATTCCTTCGTAATATCGATTTTAGCATCTTCTGTATCAATCTGTAAGTTAATATCACCTTCTGCTATTACTTCTAAAGAATCGGTGGGAATGTTCACTGTAGTTTCAAATACTTTATCATTTGTATCCGGTATTACAAGTCTAGCTACATCATTTCCCTCTTTTTTTAATTGATTGATAGTTTCCAATGCCTTTTTCTGCTCATAGGTCACTGTATCTGAAGCGTTACCTTCTGTATCAGTATTTCTCACAATAGTAATCTGAGAAACAGTATTATTGGTATCTCCCTGCTTTACATCTACAGTTAATGTAATACTGTTCGTTGTCGATGAAGGGGTAGATGGTGCAGGGGTAGATGGTGCAATAGTTTCTATTCTTATCTCAAACACCGTTGAAGAAAGACTTACGTTCCCCGCAGCATCAGTTGCTTTTATAGTTAGGGAATGAGCACCAGTAGACAGTACTGACGTGGTAATGCTCCAATTTCCACTTC
>JAQUYQ010000187.1 GCA_028691795.1 Herbinix sp. | reverse complement strand
ATTGGTTGACCATGCAAGTGGGTGGTTTGATCAGGAATGTGGTGATTTCGAGAGTATCCACAATTATTTTCACCCGATGAGGGTGGCTATGAAGAAAAGATCAATTATTCTATCGGAATACGGAGGTTATGCCTGTTATATTACAGGACACTCCTTTTCGTACCAGATTTACGGATACCGTATTTATCTAACTACGAAGGAGTTTGATGAAGCTTATCATAATTTACTTGAAAATGATATTAAGGGATTAATCAGCAGTGGATTATCGGCTGCAGTATTTACACAGCTTTCTGATGTCGAGGATGAGGTAAACGGACTATTAACCTACGACCGTAAAATCTGCAAGGTGACAGCAGTGAATATGCCATTAAAATAAGCCTTTAAAAATGACACTATCATAGTGTCATTTTTATGTGCGATGGTTAGATTTTTACATAATTTTGTATGATTGACATACCGATAATATTTCTATATATTTGAACTAATGATTCGGTTAACTTAAACTTCTCTGTTAATTATTATTGATATGCTTAATAAAAACAGCAATTAAGTTATGTGAAGAACCCATCAGTTATGATATTTTCATTCTGGCTTCAATTTTAAGTTGGAATTCACTAATGGTTTCGTATAGGTATTTATGCTGATTTTATAAGCAATGTTCTAGTTTTTGTACTGCGAAGTTTCAGTTCGGATATTTATTAATTGGATTAAGAAAACGAGGTTATAAAAGTGATGGAAAAGAACAAGCTTGAGATGAAATTAAATTGGAAGAGAATAAAGGGAATACCGGTATATCTATTTATGCTTTATTTTCTATTTGTTATATCAATATATTTAAGTGGAGATCTGACACATAATTTACATAAACCTTCTACCTACGGCATAGCTGTTTTGTGGCTGGCGTTAACACTTATATCTCTACTTGAGATTAATATTATTAGAAGGTTTCTAAAAAAGCATGCAAAATGGATTAACAGCGTGGTTCTACTTCTTGCACCGATAGTTTCCTTTCTGGTAGTAGAAACCATGGTCAGTAATTTTAATCTGGACATGTTTAAATCCTATAGTCTCTATAACCTGATTTGGTATGTAATTATATATTATCTTGTTTTTGCCCTGTTAAGAAATAGCAAGTATACAATAATAATTAGTAACCTTGCAATTTACATTGCATCCCTGGTTAATTATTTTGTGTATTTATTTCGAGGCAATCCTGTCCTGCCCAGCGATTTACTCGCCTGGCAGACAGGTATGAGCGTAGCTTCTAATTATGATATAAGCTTTACAGAGGGTTTTTTAATTTCTACTTTCATTATGTTTAGTTTATTTGTCTTGGGATATAAGCTGGAACAAACAGAGAAGAAACCCTCTGTTTTAAATCGCCTAATCGTTATAGGTTCTTATGTGGTGTTTTCTGTTGTTGTATTTAATGCATTCTTTGAAACAGATTTAATTAAATCAAAAATTAAGGTATTGGACTTTTTTGCTCCCAAATATACCTATTGCTCTTATGGTACCGTATTTGGTTTTGTAGCAAATGTTCAGGCAATGGAAACACAGGCTCCGGAGGGATATTCGGCTGAGAAGGTAAAGGATATCTTAGATAATGTAAAGGTAGCGGATAATGAAACCGCGGATACGGAAGATAAGCCAAATATTATTGCTATTATGAGTGAGGCCTTCTCGGATTTAAGTATGATCGGGGATTTCAAGACGAATATGGATTATTTGCCATTTATAAGGTCACTCCAGGATAATACGATAAAAGGAACCATGTATACTTCTGTATTCGGAGGAGGGACAAGCGATACGGAATATGAATTCCTAACGGGTAACAGTATGGCTGTTATGCCGCAAAATAGTGTTCCTTATCAGCAATTCATTACAGAATCGACTGATTCCCTGGCAGCAACCTTGAAAAATCAAGGTTATTATAATATAGCGATTCATCCTTATGAACCAAGCGGATACAAGCGCGATCTTGTATATCCGTTGCTGGGCTTTGATGAGTTTTTATCCATGAAAGATTTTGTTAACCCAACGCTAATAAGATCCTTTATCAGTGACAAGGACAGTTTTCAGAAGATTATTGAGCAATATGAGAATAAGGGTAAGGATAATCCACTTTTTATCTTTAATGTAACGATGCAGAACCATGGTGGCTACTCTGATGCACAGCTATTTGATGACGAAAATACGGTAAGGCTGACAGATTATCAAGGATATTCAAGTGCAGAACAATATTTAAGCTTACTAAGAGAATCAGATAAGGCATTTCAGACGCTTATTGATTATTTTACTAAACAGGAGGAGCATACAATTATTTTATTATTCGGGGACCATCAACCAGTGGCATACTCCCAACTTCATGACCTCTTGTCTGATCAAAGTAATCTAACGGATACTAAAGCACTTGCGTGTAAATACAAGGTACCCTTTATCCTATGGGCCAATTATGATATAGTACAGGACGATATCGACCAAATCAGCGCTAATTATCTCTCGTCTTATTTACTTAAGACAGCAGGCCTTCCTGGTACAGCCTATAATCAGTTCCTTATGAAAATGTATGAAAAGATTCCGGTAATCAATGGACTGTTCTATATTGATAAGGATAATATTATTCATAATTATTCGGAAACTACGGCCTATACGGATCTTATTAACCAGTATAAATATATTGGTTATAATGATGCTCTCGATAAGAAGGATAAATGGGAGGAATTTTATCACTTAAAGTAAAGGGGCATAAAGATAGGAACTGCACTTATAAAATTTAAAATAGAGGAGGCTGTCTTACTTTTAAGACAGCCTCCTCTATTTTTTATGCACAAATTCGTTCTATGTCTGCTCCATTTAGTGATTCCTTCTCTAACAGCTCTGCTGTAATAACTTCAAGAAGAGGGAGATTTGCTTCTATCAATTTCTTTGTTTCTTCATATTGGCTATTCATTAGGGAACGACATTTTGATATTAACTGGCTGTCGTGTCCTTCTTCAAGAGCTTCTACGCTGAAAAGTCCCATTTCCTGGTCCATACCGAATTTATCAAGATATTCTGCAATCATTCTGGAAGCCTTTTGAATGTCATTGCTTGCACCGGTGGTAACTTCCTCACTGCCAAAGATTAATTCTTCGGCCACTCTTCCGGCAAGAAGTACTTTAATACTTGCTCTAATTTGTCTTTGGCTTTGGAACATGGTATCTTTCGGAATACTTAAGTTAAAACCTCCAGCCCCTCTGACACTTGGTATGATGGTTACCTTGGAGATAAAATGCTCCGGCAAAAGTAAGTTGGTAGCCAATGCATGTCCGGCTTCATGATAAGCTGTAATCTTGCGGTCTTTGTCTGTAATATAGCTACGGTCGGTTTTGGGAGCTCCTGCGATTACGGTATAAAATGCTATTTCAATATGTTCTTTTCTGATTACCGGTTCCATATGATTGGCAGCAGTAATTGCAGCTTCGTTGATAAGATTTTCGAGCATAGCTCCACTAAAAGCTACCGTTGATTTTGCCAAATCCTCAAGGTCTACATCATCTGCTAGCGGTTTTTTCTTTGCATAAAGGGAAAGAATGTGCTTTCTGGCATTAATATCCGGTAAACCAATTTCAATATGACGGTCAAATCGACCCGGACGCAACAGCGCTTCATCCAAGGAATCCATTCGGTTTGTTGCACCAATCACAATAATCCCCTGATTATCATTGAAGCCAGACATTTCTGTCAAAAGTGCATTCAGTGTTTGATCCCGCTCATCGTTGCTGGCGGATGCATTTCTTGCTCTTTTTTTTCCGATGGCATCAATTTCATCAATAAATATAACTGCTTTTTCACTTTTTTTAGCTTTGTTAAACAAGTTTCTTATTCTGCTTGCACCAACGCCAACATACATCTGAACAAAATCAGACCCGCTCATAGCATAGAAGGGTACCCCTGCTTCTCCGGCTATTGCCTTCGCCATTAAAGTTTTTCCTGTTCCTGGAGGACCATAAAGCAGGAGTCCTTTTGGCATCCTTGCGCCTACAGCAGAGTATTTTTCGGGATCCTTAATAAATGTTATAATGTCTTCTACCATGGATTTAGCTTCTACGTTACCAGCTACCTGTGCAAGCGTTATCATAGTTGAAGTCTGAATTTCTTTTTTTGTATTTTTGGTAAATAGAATAGATTTCCAGTTCTTTTTATTTGCGTTCTTTATCAAATTATTTGCATTACCACCGTTTCGAATAAACCAGAATACTCCGGTGATTACTGCACCAACCAACACTACCTTTAATATCGTTGTGGCTGCACTCTCATTACCGTAACTAACGGTAATGTTATGCAAAAGGAGAAATTCCGTAAAATTTTCAGTCCGTGGATTAGGAACGATATATAGAGTGTCATCCTTCATAAGCTTGGTTTTAAAATTGTAATCAGCCTCATTGAATATGACCGCTTCCACCTGATCTTGGTTTGCAGCCTCGAGAAAAGAGGGGTAGGACAGTTCGGCATCCTTTTTATTGAGAAAATGATTACCTATCAGACCAATACTAAGTAGAATAAGGCAGAATAGTACAATCAAAAACATTCGTTTCATAAAG
>JAQUYQ010000034.1 GCA_028691795.1 Herbinix sp. | reverse complement strand
CGCTCTTCCGATCTTCAAAGTGATATGGGAGACATATTTACTTCAATTAAAAGAGATTTAGCAGCTGGAAAGCATGTACTTTTTACCGGAACGCCCTGCCAAGCTGCAGGACTTAGAGGATTTCTTGAAGGAAAAGACGATACGAATTTGATACTTTGCGATTTGGTATGTCATGGCGTACCAAGTCCATCCTTGTGGCAGGAGTATAAGCTATTCATGGAAAGAAAGCGAAAATTCCCCTTAAAAATGCATTACTTTCGTGCGAAAGATTACGGTTGGCATGGAATGTGTGTAAGGAATGTATTTCAAAATGGGAAGGAAGATAAGAGCAGCATATTATCTCAGATACATATGAATTTATTTTTAAGTGAATTAATATTGCGCCCATGTTGTTATCATTGTAAGTTTTGCTCCTTTCGCAGGTGCTCTGATATTACAATCGCAGATTTTTGGGGAATAGAGAACTCTTTACCGGAATTTGATGATAATAAAGGTATTTCATTGGTATTAACGAATACGCTTAAGGGTAGTGATTTATTTCATGAGATAAACGATAAGTTAGAGGTCAGAGAAAGTAATTCTGGGGATTGCCTGCAACGCAACCTGCAAACTCCGACTCCGCTTCCACCGGGGAGAGAACAGTTTTGGAAAGAGTATTTTGATTATGGCTATGGATATGTAGCTAAGAAATATGCCGGATATACGCTGTATAACCGCACAAAGCAGACCATAATTACCTTGCTTAAGGCTACGAAAATATTTTTAATTATTAAGAGATCCATTAATAATAAATTAAGGAGAGGTTAATATGAAAACAGCAACAATCACGTATCATAATGTATATAATTACGGCGCTTTATTGCAGGCGTATGCCTTACAGCAGGCTCAATTAAGAATGTCAGTTGATAACGTGATTATTGATTATAATCACGAAACAAATAAAATTTATCACAAAATCAAAGGTAAATCCTTGAAGATATGGATCGTAAATATTATAAGGTGGTTAGAATTTGTGAAAGACTTTTTTCCAATTAAGTCACGATGCAATAATTTTGAGAATTTTTCAAAGAACAAACTCCGATTGACATCAAAGTATGCAACGTTTGAGGAACTTAAGAATAATCCGCCTAAAGTGGATTGGTATATAGCCGGAAGTGACCAGATCTGGAATGTATCCATTAATTTTAAAAATGCTTTTTTTCTGGATTTTGGAGACCGGAATGTAAAACGTGCCTCCTATGCTGCCAGTATGGGTTCCTACGAGGTGCCCGTGCAGTTTAGGAAGGAAATGTGTGAATTATTAAATCGATTTGATGTAATTTCGGTCAGAGAGGCAGAAGCAAAAATATATATAGAGGATTTTCTTAATAAGAAAGGGTTTGTTCATATTAATATTGATCCGGTCTTTCTATTGTCAAAGGAAGACTGGTCTGAATTTGCTCAGCCTAGGAAAATCGGATTTAAGTACATACTTTGTTATCCTTTAGCAGGTCATCCGCTTTTGAACGAAACCTTAAAGAAGCTTAAACAGCTTACCAATTATCGAACTGTAATAATATCAACCGAAGTATTTACAAGAGTTAAAGGCGATATTAATATCAAGGATGCTTCACCTGAGGAGTTTATCTATTTGTTACAGAACGCGGAATATGTATTGACTTCGTCTTTTCATGGAACAGCATTTTGTACTATTTTTAATAAGAAATTCTATTCCTTTGTTGGAAATTCAGTATCAAGCCGAATTACAGGGCTTTTAAACCGTTTGGGACTGAATGATCGGATTGTAAGGAGCCCGGAGGATATCAATACAAAAGAGATAGATTTTACCTATTGCAACACGATTATTAGTACCGAAAAGGATATAGCAAAAGAGTATCTAAATTCCTTATTCTATAAGTAAAACGGAGTGTTATGTATGAATATATTATTTGTATCAGATTATTACCCTGACAAAGCGCAGCCACAGCATTGCATCTATATCCAACAACAGGCGCAGGCACTTGTCCAGCTGGGACATCAGGTAGAGGTTATCGTTCCGAGTTATACTTACAGCCTTAATGAGAAAATCGAAAAAGAAATGATGGCAGGACTTCCTGTTTACTATTCTGAGTATTTTACTTTGTATAAAAGAATATATTGTACTGCTGCACTTAAAAGAAATATCAGAAAGTTTGAGCAATACATCAATTTCGATCAATATGAGGTACTTTCCTTTCATATGTTTGATGAATTCACCCTGCGTATTTTTACCAAGATAGCGAAAAAGCATAAGATTAAGATGGTGGTTCATTATCATGGATTATCGGTTTTATATAACAGTCAATTACCCTTTAAGGCTAGAATTATGCAAAAACGTGGAGACAGAGTATTAAAAAAACTGGTCTCAAAAGCCAATGCAATCGTTGGAGTAAGTAATAAGGTATGTGAAAGAGTTAAGACCCATTACGAAAATAAACAGATATTTACCGTATACAATGGAGTAGATACCGTATTATTTAAACCTGTTAATAAGGCGGAGAATAATATATTTACAATAATTAGCGTAGCCAGTTTAAAAAAAATAAAGGGAAATCACTACCTGATTGAAGCAGTCAAAATGTTGATTGAAAGGCACGGTGATCGCAATATACAACTTATCATTATTGGGCGTGGACCCGAAGAGGATAATTTAAAAGCACTGGTGGAAAATCTGAATATGGAAAGCGTAGTCCGTTTTGTTGGATATATCAAATACCAAGAGGTAGCCCGTATCATGCAGAATTGCGATATCTATGCCATGCCCTCCTATTATGAGGCACTCGGATGTGTTTATCTTGAAGCAATGGCATGCAAATTACCGGTAATTGGATGTTTATATCAAGGAATCGGTGAAATCATTATTGACGGACAAAATGGTTTACTGATAGAACCTCATAATGTGAAGCAGCTCTTTGAAAAAATGGAATATTTGCTTCAAAATCCGGAAAAGGCAAAGGAGATAGCATTAAACGGATATAATACCGTCGTTAATGGGTTTACCTGGCGTGATTCTGCGAGAAGCTTATTGGAGGTATACAAAAAAGTTTGTAATTGTGGTGAAACATGATCAATGGTAAAACCTTTTCATTCAGGCCTATTCAATTCATGACAACATAATTTCACGCTAGGTGTGAAATTTGTTGTATTTGAGTAGGTCGTCAAAAAATTGAAAGGCACGGGGGGGGGTAACGTGAATGAAGCTACTGTTTCTGTTATATGATTTCTACCCTAATTTTGGTGCGAATTCTTTGATCATTAATAATCTGTCACGGGCTTTTATTGAAGAGGGACATGAAGTTCACATCTTACCTATGAATGTTTACACTGATTCTGATAAGGAAGATGTTTGGAATAAGATACATATCCATCGGATTACACAATCCTTTGATAAGAAACAAGTGCAAAAGTATTTACAAAAATTTATGATTTGGTCTGCAATTCGGTTATCCATATCCATTTTTAAGGACCATTTTAATGAAAAAGAGTATCAAAAAAATCAATGGAGTTATTTCTCATACAAGCATTTTATCTCAATTCTCAATCAATATGAAATTGATATCGTAATCAATGTTTGTTATCCCTTTGAAGCATGTCTTCCGGTAATAAATTATCTGAAAACAAATAAGAAATTATTTAAATGGATCATCTATATGCAAGATCCTTTTGCAACAAATTCTTATTATTTAGACAAATATCCGAAAGAAGACCTACTAGAGTTTCAGACAAAAGCATTTCAAGCAGCTGACAAGATTATTGTTACAGCTTCTATTATGCAGGAGATAAATACAGATATATCTAAAATTTCACTGAACAAATTTATAACCCTTAATTTCCCCAAAATCACAAGACCAAGTCAAATTATTGCAACAGATGATATCAGATTTAGCAAATCCTTTATTAATTGTGTCTATGTAGGTAAATTCAATAACAATACCCGAAATCCCAAGGTGCTTTTCAAATTATTTGAAGAATTTAGTGATGAATATGTAAGATTACATGTCATAGGTGAAGATAGAGAAAAATGGAAAGCATATTTATCAGAACCAGTAAGCAATATATTCTTTTACGGAACAAAATCAAAGGAAGCTTCAATGAATGCTGAGCTGAACTCAAATATATTAATTAATCTGGGAAATAGTGTTACAAATCAATTACCGAGTAAGCTATTAGAATATATCAGTACCGGAAAGCCTATTGTTAATTTATATCAAATGGAAGGTTGTCCGACATTAGAATTTCTTGCAAAATATCCGATCTGCTTTAATATTTTAGAGAGCTCACTGGATTTTGATAAAACCATCAAAAAGCTGCGGCATTTCTTTTACAAATATAAAAATACAACGATTAAATATTATTATATTGAGAATAAATTTTATGACTGTACTGTGGAATATGTCAGTAATAAATTTCTTAACCTATTCAATGAATTAATAAAGGATAAGGAGTTTGTCTAAGGTATCTTATTATCAACAAATTATTTTATTTGCATATCATATAAATGTAACAGTATCGTCTATCGCTTTCTTCATCATGATATTTTAACTTTAATGACGGTACAGCAATCTTTACTAGTATTGAAACAAGTTTCTGTTTTACCTTAAAGAGCTTAATTCGGAGAGGAGTTAAGAATTGAACTATATTACTTATGCCAATCGTATACTTACAAAATTCTTACCGAATAAAACCTGGAAAAAGCATTTATATAAAATTAAATGCAAAGAATTAAGCGAAAGTGAATTAGGAAATTTGCTTAAAACCAATCAACGTCTTAAAGATATTCATAAAGGGCAGAGATGTTTCGTTTTAGGGAACGGACCCTCCCTGTCAAAGATTGATTTGTCTTTATTAAAGGATGAAATAACCTTTACCGTAAATGATTTATATTACAATGAGAACTTTGATAAAATCAATACCACTTATCATCTATTTGCAGATCCCTTATATTTTACCGAACTGGAAGGAACAATTATGAAGCTTACAAATAAATTCAGCCCTAAGGGAATTTTTATTGAAAGCAGTGGATATCAGAAAATGGTACAAAATGATTTAAATTCAAAATATTCAATTTATGTTTATGCGAATGGGATTGAAGTGGATGATTTGAAATTTATGCAAATGGATTTATGTAAATTGCTTCCCTATTATTGTACTGTAGTCCAAAGCGCGATCACAATTGCGTCATACATGGGCTTTCGGGAAATCTATCTTTTAGGTTGCGATTGTACCGGAATATTAAATTATATTGATAGAGTACAAGGTCAGAAGATCAAAAACTATGCCTTTGATTTACCAGAAGAAGAACAGCAGAAATTAAAAGTGATCAAAGTAACAAGCGAAAATATATTTTTTGAATGGTACCACATATTTAAGAGCTATCGAATATTAAGAGAGATTTTAAAAGGAAAAAATATTAAGCTTATTAACTTAACAGAAAACAGCATTTTAGATTCGCTTGAGAAAGGAAATCTGAAGGATGTTATCACAACAAAACAGGGAAAGTAATACAGATGATTGGACACTTGTTATTAAGCCAAAAACAGGCTGGTTTGATATCAACCTACGGGAATTATGGCAATACAGAGATTTGGTTTGTTTGTTTGTAAAACGTAATTATTCCTCAATGTATAAGCAGACCATACTTGGCCCATTATGGTTTATCATCAGCCCTTTAATTACCGTACTAATTTTTACCGTGGTTTTTGGAAATATTGCTAAAATCCCAACCGACGGTATGCCGCAATTCCTATTCTATATGGCAGGAAATACACTTTGGTCCTATTTTTCCTATTGTATGAACTCAACTGCGACTACTTTCACCAGCAATTCCGTACTATTTGGAAAAGTATATTTTCCCAGATTAACAATGCCGTTATCTACCGTGATATTTGGTTTTATTAGCTTTTTGATTCAACTGGCATTGTTTTTGGGATTTGTTCTTTACTACACCTTTACCGGTTCCATTGTGTGCCCGAATATTTACATATTGATAACACCTTTATTGGTCTTACAGGTAGCGCTATTAGGTTTAGGTTTTGGTATTATTATTTCCTCTTTAACAACCAAATACAGAGATTTAACTATTTTGGTCAGCTTTGGAATACAGTTATGGATGTATGCGACACCGATTGTTTATCCGATTTCCGGGTTATCCGATCAATATAAATTCATCATTATGCTGAATCCAATGTCGTCCATTGTAGAGACTTTTCGATATGCATTCTTAGGATCGGGAAGTCTGCCATTAAATTATTTGTTATACAGCTCTATAGTAACGATTATTGTTTTGGGAATTGGTATTGTCATATTTAGCAAAGTTGAAAAAACCTTCATTGATACAGTATAGGGGGCTGTTTATGAGCAGCGTAGTAATTAAGATTGAAGAATTAAATAAAATGTACAATTTAGGTTCGATTAACGGCAGGACATTATCTCAGGATTTGAATAGTTGGTTTGCAAAAGTACGAAAAAAAGAGGATCCGAATCTAAAAATTGGCTCGAAGTATTACAATAAAAACGAAAAATTAATTGCATTAGATAATATAAACTTTGAAATTAATCAGGGAGATACGGTAGGAATTATTGGCGCAAATGGAGCAGGAAAGTCTACTTTATTAAAAATTCTGTCCCGAGTTACCGCACCAACGAGCGGAAGTATTTATATAAAAGGACGAATTGCCAGCCTGCTTGAAATCGGTACCGGTTTTCATCCGGAGCTGACCGGACGTGAAAATACTTACCTTAACGGTGCCATACTTGGCATGTCAAGAAAAGAGATTAGCGACAAACTTCGGGACATTATTGAATTTGCAGAAATAGAGAAATTTATTGATACCCCTGTAAAACGTTATTCTTCCGGAATGTATGTGAGACTTGCATTTGCAGTAGCAGCTCACCTAGAGCCGGAAATATTAGTAGTAGACGAAGTGCTTGCGGTAGGTGATTATCAGTTTCAGCAAAAATGTCTCGGTAAAATGGGAGATATCAGTAAAGGTGGAAGAACTGTACTTTTTGTAAGCCATCAGCTTTCTATGATTCGAGCTCTTTGCAGTAAATGCATATTACTTGATCACGGAAGGCTTGTAAAATATGGAGAAACTAACGAAGTAATTGAAGAATATATCAAACAGAAGCATTCCATGGATTTAGTGTGCCATGCAGAGTTTGAAGAGAATAATCAGCAAGAAAATGCACAAGTTTACCGAATCAGTTTGAAAAACCAGATCGGGAACGAATGCAGCAATTATGAAATCTTTGAACAAATCATATTGGAAGTGGAATATGAGATAAAGAAACCATTAATCGGAGTAGCTCTGGGCTTCTCCATTTATAAGAACCAAGGAGCGGTATGTCATAGCTTTGATACGGATGTCAACAGTTCCTTACTTAATAAAAGAGAGCCGGGAAGATATATCGCAACGGTGGATATACCGCCTATGTTAAAGGCAGGCAATTATGTTATGGATTTTACGATCTGCCGGCCGGGTTTGGAAGGTATTGATTTTAAAAAAGGAGTTATTACCTTCATTGTGGAAGAGAAAACGATTGATACCAGTATGTGCTCCTATTCAACAAGAAGGGACGGTCAGTTTGCAGCCAGACAGCATTGGAACTATATTAAGATATGATTTGACTCGACAAAGTCGGATTTAGAATTTGTATTCGTCAATTTGCACAATTTCATTTTTTGATTGCGTGATACAGAACACAGTTCATTCGCAACGCGCTCTCGAAAGTACGTAGTGGTACATAAGGCCCTAAACTACAGGGCCTTATGTACCAACGACTTCATACAGTTGCTCATTGAACTGTATCACGCATAGTCGAGTTGTAGTTGTGCAAATTGACGAACCTAAGTTGGCAAAATGACTTTTGACACATCAACCGTGAATATATATTCTGCTTCAGACAGAATACCGACTTATGACACCCAAATCAAGCTATAGGAAATGGAAGGAGACACCGTGATATGAAGTTATGCTTGGGAACAGTTCAATTTGGTATGGATTATGGCATCCAGGGGGGGAGAAAACCTTCGAAAAAAGATGTATTTGAAATACTTGATTATGCTGCAGATCATGGAATTACTACACTGGATACTGCTTGTGGCTATGGAGATGCCGAGTCCATTGTCGGTGAATATAATCAGTGCACTTCCTTCCAATTTGATATAATTTCTAAACTTTCGAAAGATATTTTTCTGAATCTTCCTTCCTCAGACTATATCGATACAGCAGAGCGTACTTTGGAAATGAGTTTGTTAAAATTAATGTCACCTAAGCTAAAAGGATTACTTTTTCATAACCCAGCCTATTTATATGATGAAAATGCGGTAAAAGCATTGATGTATTTGAAACACGCAGGATTTACCGAAGGGATTGGTGTATCGGTATATGAACCGGTAGATGCAGAATATGCATTACAGTTGGGAATGGATATTATTCAACTTCCGGCAAATCTGTTTGACAGGAGATTTGATCATTTTTTAGAAAAGGTCGGGGCTGTTTCAAAGGTATATACGAGAAGTATTTATTTACAAGGTATGCTGTTAATGGAAATCGAAGAGATATCGAAGAAGCTGCCAGCCGCAGTGGAGTATGTTACAAAGTTTGATGAGTTATGCAGAAGTTTTCACTATTCACGGCGCGAAGTGGCTATGTCTTATATGAAGAATAAGCATGGAGTCAACTCCATTCTATTCGGAGTTGATAACCTTTTACAGCTGAAAGAGAATATTGCTGCCTATGAGCAGAAGGTACCAGACGAAATTATTGATGAGATTTCCAGAAATTTTGTAAATATAAATGAGGATATTGTTTCGCCTTTAAAGTGGAAGAAGCTGCAGTGAACGGCAAAATGGTGGTAGGTTGAAAAAAGAGCATTTTCAAAAAGTTAATTATTCTAAGCATAATTAACTTATGCAAAAAGCACAATAGCGTGCTTTTCGCTCGCACTTTGAGCCGCAAGTCGGCGGGATGGGGGTATCTATGTTTAATAACATTATTGCGATTGTTCAGGCAAGAATGGCTTCTACAAGGCTGCCTGGCAAAATTCTTATGCCAATGATGGATAAAACTATATTAGAACAGATTATTAATCGTGTTCGTCTTGTAGACAAAATATCCGAGGTTGTTATCGCAACCACCGAAAATAAAATGGACGATTTAGTTGAACAGCTTTGTAAGGATAAAGGAATTCCATTCTTTCGCGGCAGTGAGGAAAATGTTTTGGAACGGTTTTATTTATGTGCCAAATTATATAATGCAGAGGTTATCGTGCGAATTACCGCGGATGATCCATTCAAAGAGCCGAAGGTTATAGCGAAGGCAATCGAATTTTTTGAAACTGGAGACTATGACTATGTCAGCAATACCATAGAACCCACTTATCCGGAAGGTATTGATATCGAAGTCTTTTCCTTTACTGCACTCGAAATGGCATATCTTGAAGCAAGCCTTGCCTCAGAAAAAGAACATGTTACCCCTTATCTCTATAAGAATTCGGAAAAATTTAAGCTTTATAATTTTACAAATGACATTGATTTATCTGTTTTACGATGGACCGTAGATTCTCCTGAGGATTATCTATTTGTACATAAGATATATAACGAGCTTTATAAAAAACCAAATGAAATATTCGATATGGACGAAATCCTTAAATTACTGGAAGAAAAACCCGAACTAAAGGATATTAACCGCGGACATATGCGAAACGAGGGTTATCAAAAATCGATCCAACAGGAAGAAACTTTAAAAAATAAAGATCTATTGAAACAGGAGGAAGATACAACCCTAAAACAACGTATCTATGGTAATGAACTTAAGTATGTTCAAGAGGTACTAAATACTGAATTTCGTTCCTCCAAAGGTGCAATGATGATGCAGCGGCTGGAAAAGGCTTTTGCTGAAAAAATAGGCACAAAATATGCCATCTCATTAATAAATGGAACCTGTACCTTGCATGCAATACTAGAAGCTGCAGGAATCAGTGTGGGTGATGAAGTCATTGTTCCGCCTCTTACAATGTCTAGTACTACTTTTGCCGTACTTCAAGCCAATGCGACCCCGATATATGCTGACGTTGATCCAAATTCTTTTGTTATATCTCCAAAATCTATAAAGAGTAGAATTACTGCAAAAACAAAAGCAATTATAACCGTATCCCTTTATGGGCTGTCTCCGGATATGGATGTAATCATGGAGATTGCTGATAAATATCATTTACTGGTAATTGAAGACAATGCAGAATGTTTGCTTGGAACCTATAAAGGAAGAAAAGTCGGAACGCTTGGGCATATCGCAAGCTACAGCTTCCAGAGTTCAAAACATATTACCAGCGGTGAGGGTGGAATGGTAGTAACTGATTCACTTGAATTAGCAGAAGCAGTAAGAAGAGTCAGTTCTCTTGGATATGCAGGAGTCGGTGCATCAAAAGCAAAAATAACAAAGCAGACAATCCAGGATCCTGACTATTCCAGGCATGTTTCCATGGGTTGGAATTACCGTATGCCGGAGCTGTGTGCTGCCGTTGCACTTGGACAGTTGGAGAATGCCGAAGCTTTAGTCAGCCGTAGAATTAAGGTTGCTAAAATGTATGCAGAGGCAATTGCAGACACGAGCTGGCTACTCCCTCAATTTGTCGAAGATGAACATGTATGTACTTACTGGACCTTTGCAGTCAAGTTGGAACATCCGACCGTTACCTGGAACGAATTCCGTGATCAATTCGTTACGTTTGGCGGGGATGGCATTTATGCGGCTTGGAAGCTGACCTATTTAGAACCTATGATGACGAAACATAACCTTTTGGGCAGAGACAAATTTATTTCCCATAAAAACAAGAGTAAGTATAAATATGGACTTTGTCCTATCGCAGAGGATTTGCAAGAAAGTTTATTGCAATTCAAAACAAATTACTGGAAGGAAGCAGATGCATTAAAACAAGTGGAAATATTGAAAAAGACAATCAAATTCTTTGATGAATGGGGTGTCTCAGAATGAAATCAATTTTTATAACCGGCATTGCCGGAATGCTAGGGTCCAATATTGCATATCTGTTAAGAGATAAATATCCGGTATCCGGTGTCGATTTGCATGAGATAAATATACAAAAGGTTAATAGTTATGTTTTTTCTGCAATGGATATGGAGCAAATTAAGCAGCACCTTATTAATAACGAGGTTGATACTCTGATTCACTGCGCCGCTTTGGTTAACGTGGATGAATGTGAAGTTAATCCAGAATACGCAAATCAGATTAATATTACCTTAACACAGAATTTAACTCAACTTTGTGAGGAATTAGAAATTAAATTAATTTTTATTTCAACCGACGCTGTCTTTGACGGTACAGATAATTTTCTTTATAAGGAGAGCGATACGCCAAATCCAATCAGTGTTTACGGAAAAACGAAGCTGGAAGCAGAAAACATTGTATTGGCAGTAAACCGAAATTTGGTTGCCAGGACAAATATTTATGGCTTTAACTACCGTGAGAAAAGCAGTTTTGGAGAATGGATTATAAATTCCTTAATTAGCAATATCGAATTGAATATGTTTTATGATATCTTTTTTTCGCCAATCCTGGTAAATGAGCTGGCAAAAATTATTGACCAATGTATTGAAAATAAAATTACTGGGTTATATCACATCAGTAGTACCGGTTCCATATCTAAATATGATATTGCTGTTGCAATCATGGAGGAGTTTAAATTAGAAGGCTCCATTAATAAGGTATCGATGGAAAATTTCAGCTTTAAAGCACCTCGAACTAAGAATATGGGATTATGTAATGACAAAATCCGTCAGGTACTGGGTATTACTATCCGTACTCCTGAGGAAGGTGTTAAGGAATTTAAGAGATTATATGATATTAAATATTATGAAGACCTTAGAAAGGGGTAGACTGCAATGATAAGTATTGGTAATAGAAAAATCGGGCCAAAAGAACCCCCATACTTTATCGCTGACCTTGCCTCCAATCATGATGGAGATTTAGAAAGAGCCTTCCGATTAATTGAATTAGCGAAGGAAAACGGTGCAGATGCCGCAAAGTTTCAGAATTTCAACGCTTCAACCATAGTAAGTAAAGGTGGATTTTCTTCTTTAGGGAAAAGGCTGTCCCATCAGTCCTCCTGGAAAAAATCTGTATATGAAGTATATGAAGACTGCAGTATCAAAGATGATTGGACTAGGCAGCTCAAGGAAAAATGTGATGAGGTCGGAATTGAGTACATGACTAGCCCTTATGACTTTGAAGCGGTAGAATTGGCAGAGCCCTATGTGCAAGCTTATAAAATAGGCTCCGGAGACATTACCTGGATTCAAATACTTGATTATATTGCCCGAAAGAATAAACCGGTAATTCTTGCTACCGGTGCCTCATCCCTGGAAGATGTAGATAGAGCTGTCAAAACAATTCTACCCGTAAACAAAGATCTCATATTACTACAGTGTAACACCAACTATACAGCAAGTGTTGAAAATTATAAATATGTAAACTTAAATGTACTAAAGACTTTTGCTTCACTTTATCCCGATATTATCCTAGGGTTATCCGATCATACTCCGGGTCACGTAACAGTCTTAGGAGCAATTGCCTTAGGTGCACAGGTTATAGAAAAACATTTTACAGATGATAATGACAGAAATGGGCCAGATCATAGATTTTCGCTTAATCCAGGTGCCTGGAAGGAGATGGTGAAAAGGTCCATGGATTTATGGTTCGCACTAGGAGATGGGATTAAGAAAGTCGAGGCAAATGAGAGTGAAGCTGCAATAATTCAGAGGCGGTCGCTCTATTTTACTAAGGACTTGAAAGCAAGCACCATCTTAAAACAAGAAGATTTATTTCCTTTAAGACCAATCAATGTAGGTGGTATACCTCCTTATCAATTGGAACAGCTGATTGGGAAACAATTGACAAAGGCGGTAACAGCAGATACCTGCATCAAGTGGGAGGATATTAGTGTGAATAGTCTCGCAAAAGAATGCGAGCCAAAAGTATTGTATGCGATATCAGAATTTGTGCCTGCGGCCCAAAGTTTGCAGGCTTTGATGAAAGGCATGGTTATTAATATGAAACGAGGTGAAAAGGTATATCTGTCTGCCATTGAAAGAGAAGACTTAACTTTACTTATGAAGTGGAGGAATATTGAGGATTTTAAAAAACATTTCCGAGAATATCTAGAAATAAATACGGAACTTCAGGATAAATGGTATCAAAATAAAGTCTTAAATGATCCAACCACGATTATGTTTTCCATCAAAAGAGTTGATGACGATGAGCTGCTTGGCTGCTGCGGACTATGTTATATCAATTGGGTCCATCGGCATGCAGATCTTTCCTTATATATTGGATATCATGAAGAATATATTGATAAAGATGGCTATGCCAGTGAGAGCTGTAAGCTATTATTTGATTATGGGTATAATCAGCTGGGGTTAAATAAAATCTGGACAGAAATATACGAATTTGATTTAAAAAAGAAGGAATTATTTGATTCGATAGGATTCAAAGTGGATGGAATATTAAGGCAAAATTATTATTATGAAGGCCGGTGGTGGAATTCCTATCTATTATCATTACTGCGAGAAGAATTTATTTATGCAGTATGAAGTCCTTGTGAGTTTTCATTTTACATTTCGCCTCATAAACAACAAATTTCACGCTTCACATGAAATTGTGTAATCTTGAATGATATTAAATATTTAATTATTTAGGAAGGGTTGGAGTCATCGATGAAAATATTAGTAACCGGAGCAAAAGGTTTTATAGGCAAAAATCTGGTCGCCGGACTTAAAAATCATAATTATACTGATATTATGGAATATGATAAAGACGTTGATGTTGCTTTATTGGATGGATATTGTAGAAAAGCTGAATTTATATTTCATCTTGCAGGAGCTAATCGCCCAGTAGACGAGAAGGAATACATAGAAAGTAATATTGATTTTACCAAGGAATTGCTTAATACGTTAAAAAGATACCAAAACACCTGTCCAATTCTTTATTCGTCCTCAATCCAGGCATTACTTGATAATCAATATGGCCGAAGCAAAAAAGCAGGTGAGGATGTATTATTTCATTATTCTGAAGTGACAGGAACAAAGGTATTTGTATATCGTTTTCCAAATATTTTTGGTAAATGGTGCAAACCAAATTATAATAGTGCGGTAGCTACCTTTTGCAATAATGTCGCTCATAATTTACCGTTAACAGTGAAGGATCCCAATTTAGTTATGAAGCTGGTATATATTGATGATCTCGTGGAGGAATTAATTCGAGCAATCAGTGGAGAAGCACATAAGTCAGGCAACTATTATGAAGTTCCGGTTTTTCATACAATAACCGTTGGAAAAATAGCAGATTTAATCATGTCCTTTCGAAGTAGCCGAGAAGAGCTTGCAATTCCCGATATGTCAAATGCATTAACAAAAAAACTATATAGTACTTACTTAAGCTACTTACCGGAGCATGACTTAAGCAATGAGCTGAAAATGAATATTGATCATAGAGGTTCCTTTACGGAATTTATAAAGCAGACGGAGATTGGGCAGCTGTCTGTTAATATATCTAAGCCGGGAATTATTAAGGGAAATCATTGGCATAACACGAAGAATGAAAAATTTCTTGTGGTTAGTGGAAATGGAATAATCCGATTAAGAAAAATCACTTCGGATGAGACTGTAACTTATTATGTCAGCGGAGAAAAGCTGGAATTAGTCGATATACCCGCCGGCTATACTCATAATATTGAAAATCTTGGTGATACCGATATGGTTACTATAATATGGGCAAATGAGAGCTTCAACAAGAATCAGCCGGATACTTACTTAATGGAGGTTTAAATGAGAAAACTTAAAGTAATGACAGTTGTTGGTACCCGTCCGGAAATTATACGGTTATCCGCAGTTATTAATAAATTAGATAAATCAGAAGCAATTGAACATATCCTCGTGCATACCGGTCAGAATTATGATTATGAGCTAAATGAAGTGTTTTTTAAAGATTTAGAGCTGAAAAAACCGGATTATTTTTTGGATGCAGCAACCGGCGCGCCTGCCCTTACCATAGGAAATATCTTAGCAAGAATTGATCCGATTATGGAAGAGGTAAAGCCGGAAGCTTTCTTAGTCCTTGGCGATACAAATAGCTGTCTATGTGCAATTGCCGCAAAGAAAAGGCACATTCCCATTTTCCATATGGAGGCTGGCAACCGGTGCTTTGATCAGAGGGTTCCGGAAGAAACGAACCGAAAAATAGTAGATCATATCGCAGACATTAACTTACCATACAGCAGTATCGCAAGAGAATATTTGTTAAGTGAGGGACTTCTTGCAGATCGGATTATTAAAACAGGCAGTCCAATGTATGAAGTGCTACATCGACATATAGATAAAATCGAACGCTCCGAGGTGTTAGAACAGCTGGGTTTAATGGAGCAGGATTTTTTTTTGGTATCAGCACACCGGGAAGAAAATATTAATATAGAAACTAATTTCATGGACTTTGTAGATTGTTTAAATTCCATTGCAAAAGAATATCGTAAAACGATTATTATTAGTACGCATCCTAGAACGCGAGGGATGCTAATGGAAAAAGGTATTGAATTTCATCCTTTAATAAAACAAATGAAACCCTTTGGCTTTTATGATTATTTAAAACTTCAGACGAAGTCGAAAGCCGTATTAAGTGATAGCGGAACGATAAGCGAAGAAGCCTCAATCTTAGGTTTCAAGGCACTTAACATTAGACAAGCACACGAAAGAATGGAAGCGATGGAGGAAACGTCTGTCATGATGGTTGGTCTGAGCAAGGAACGAATATTACAAGGACTTAAAATTTTAGAAACTCAGCATAAGGAAACCTTAAGGTGTGCTCTAGACTATAATGTACCAAATGTATCGGATAAGGTGCTTCGAATTATCTTATCCTATACGGATTATATTAATCGAGTCGTTTGGGGAAAATTCTAAACTATTGATAGTAAGGGGCTGTATATCAACCATTTTTGGTTTGATATACAGCCCCTTATTATTATAACACAATATTAACTTGTATATTAAGGTCTTAACCAGAAGAATAGTCTTCTAATTACACCATAAAATGCACCTAAGACGATTGCAATTACAATGCTAAGAAGTGCATAGTTTCTTGAAAAGCTCAGACAATTGAATTCTTCGAGCAAGGCTTCTACTGTTGTAACTCCATGGAAAAAATATAGACCGATTATCATGTGTAAAAAAACAAGTAAATCAAGTATAAGTGCTACAAAAATATTTATTTCAGTTCTGAATCGTGCAGCAATACTAAATGCTAATGCTCCAATTATTCCAGGAACGATGAGTATTAAAAAATAATGAAAAAAATCCATAAAACTTCTCCTTTCAATTAAAATCTAAATTTGTATTTCTGTATTATAGTACGTTTTATATTTTATTTTGTTACAAATAATGTCGAAATATAATACATTTATGTAAATCTAATATTTCATGATTGCTATAAAATAATAGTTCTATCACCTAAATCATTGACAAGAGAATAGAGTTATTTTAATGGTACATAAATAAAAATGACGAATATATTAGAAATATAGTGATTTATAAGAAATATTAGACAGATAAAAAAATGATAATATCCAGAAAACAAAGGAAATTGTCATATATGGGATTATTAAGGAGGAAGCCAAGTTGAACTTAAGTAAGTACCGAAAAGAAATTGTTTTTTTACTTGATTTATTAATAATTATTATTGTAGGCATTACATTATTTCTTGTTCTTCCTGAAATTAACGAAACCGCTAACAGTAATTTTGTATCACTACTTCCGCATATTTTTTTACTTATTCTATGCGAAGCTATATCACAATATTTTTTTAAAACCTATGACAGCTTATGGAGATATGCTGAAAGTAAGGAATACTTAATAATGTCTTTTGGCGGCTTTTCCGGATATATATTTTATCTGGTAGTCGATTATTATATACTTAGCAGTCAAATTCCGATGCTTTTTTCTCTGGCAACCTATTCGATTTCTTTACTTGGTATGCTACTGATGCGTTTGTGCTACCGACAATATCGTAAACATGGTAAAGATAAAAATAATAGAGAAAGAATTACATTGGCTATTATAGGAGCCGGAGAAGCAGGCGTTAAGCTTCAGGAGGAAATCGTAAGTAATCCAAAAAGCAGATATCACACCATCTGTTTTATTGACGATAGTGTCGAAAAGATCGGTAAACGAATTCATAATATCCCTGTAAAAGGGCCAATTATGAATCTTGAAAAGCTTATCATGAATACTCCGGTGAGTGAAATCGTTATCGCGATGCCTTCGATATCACCGGAAAAGCAAAGAGCTATATTAGATCTTTGTTCTACCATAAAGTGTCGCGTTCAAATATTACCAAACACCTTAGAGCTTTTACAAAATAACGATGGAGAGGATTTATGGAAAAGTGTCAGAGATATCAAGATTGAAGAACTATTAGGAAGAGAACAGATTACCCTGGATAATAAAGAAGTGGTAAAATTTTTGCGAGGTAAAATAGTATTAGTTACCGGAGGGGGAGGTTCTATAGGTTCCGAACTTTGCCGCCAGATTGCAAAGATAAAGCCTAAAAAGTTAGTAATCGTAGATATTTATGAGAATAATGCATACGATATTCAGCAGGAACTCAGACAGCTTTATGGGGATCAATTGGTACTTAATATAGAAATTGCATCTGTCCGTGATAGGGATAAAATGAATCAATTATTTGATCGACATCGGCCTAATATCGTATTCCATGCTGCTGCTCATAAACATGTTCCATTAATGGAGGACTGTCCTGAAGAAGCAATTATGAATAATATTTTTGGAACTTATAATGTGGTTCAAGCATCTCAACAATATGGAGTGGAAAAATTTGTTCTGATATCTACAGATAAAGCCGTAAATCCGACCAGTATTATGGGTTCAAGTAAACGGTTCTGCGAAATGATATTACAGAGTATGAAAAAGGCAAGTAAAACTGAGTTTGTAGCAGTAAGATTCGGTAATGTCCTGGGTTCTAACGGTTCAGTTATTCCATTGTTTCAAAAGCAGATTGCACAGGGAGGACCTGTTACCATAACGGATAAACGAATTGTACGATATTTTATGACAATATCAGAGGCAGTACAATTGGTGCTTCAGGCCGGTTCTATGGCAAATAATGCTGAAATCTATGTATTGGATATGGGGCAGCCGGTGAAGATTTTAGAATTGGCAGAAAATCTAATCCGCATGTCTGGACATGTCCCATATACTGAAATACCGATTATTGAAACTGGCTTGCGGCCAGGAGAGAAACTTTACGAAGAGCTACTCATGAATAGTGAGGAATTGATTGCTACTGCTAATCAAAAAATATATATTGAACGCGAGAAGAACATTTCCCAAAAAGAAATAAAGAAAAAACTAAAAATATTGACACGATCCCTAGATACAAAATCCCTAACAGAAATTAAAAAAGCATTTAAGCTTGTAGTACCAACCTATCGGGATCCTGAGGAAGTGAACCAGTTGAAGTAGTTACTATTTGAACCGCCCATAGAACAAACGGGCAAGAAAAAGTTCTCCGATTTTTTGATTAATCAGAGAACTCTTTCTTTATCTATGCATATTGTCAATTTCTTCTTCCCACCATCCGAATGCAATCTTAACTTCGATCTGTTCCTTCTCAAATGGTAAGAAGAATAAAACAAAGGAGCTTCCCGGAGGTATAATATACATGCCCTGAAAATCATGCTTGGTGAGTGTTTGATTCGGCTCAACCCTGCGGACAAAGGTATACGTCCCACCGTAGGGCTTCTCATTAACATTACTGGCATTTTGTATAGTAATCTTGGGTTGTCTAGGGGGTAATATCGCTTGATTTCCAGCTGCAAAGTTAGGTGAGACCCTTGGTATACCGGGAAGTTTGCTGCTTAACCAACCTTCCGCTGTAATTGGTTGAGATGAGAAGTTAGAAATCGTATAAGCATTTAAAAACATCATGGCATTAGAAGAATCTGAATTTATCAAGCCACCCCAGGCATAATATCTGCCTCCGAAATGAATCGTTTCTGTTTGGCCAAGAAAGTATTCTCCGAGAGAGGAATGGTATACAGAATCCGGATATACAATTACATCCCTTGACTTATTATTCATGACAAGTGAATTGTCTTGCCAATTCATCTTGTAGTTATGAAATTTAGTTTCACTCATATCCTAACCTCCTTATCTCTGAAATCCACTCGAATAGATTTGTTCTTCCCACCAAGTTAATACGATGGTACCCGTTATCATTTGACTTCCTGGTGATTTTAATAATATAGAGAAGGAGCCACCGGGACCGATAATTATGGAACCCTGATGAGAATCACTGACAAGAGTGGAATTTGAGGTTACAATTCGATCAAATATATTGATACCCTGCTTCAAAGGTTCTGTTATATAATTCGCATATTTCAAATATGCCTTTGGTTTTGGAGGAGGTATTATCGATTGGTTGGAAGGTGTAATCGTAGACGAAAAACGCCCATCTCTTGGTGCTTTGGCATTTAACCAAATTTCAGCTGTATAACTTTCTTCTGAAAAATTAGTAATTGTAAAAATATCAAAATACAGATTGACGCCAGAATTGACGGGATTAATTAAACCACCCCATGCAGCGTAATTTTCACCAAATTTGAGTTCACCAGTCTGTCCAATAAATATCTGCCAAGCAGGGCATTATACCCCGGATTAGTGATATCCACTACAGGATATGACATTTTATTTAATTTATTATGCATAGCACCGTTCATTCCTTTCACTGCAATTTTATAAAATCTGAGGGAAGATGCTATTAATTTATTAAAGTTCATATTATAAATGCACTACCTCATATTGCATCATATGAGATAATTCATTTTTTTGTTACTAATCACATTTTATAATCACTCATGTAACTTTCTGAAAGACATTTTTTATGGATAAAAGATCCATAGAATGAAAAGATTGACTTTCAAAAACGTATTACTTATAATTAATTATATTAAAAATTATAGCAATAATAAGGGAGGAAACATGAATAAAACAATTAAGAGAATCGCAGTATTATTAGTAATTGCACTAATTGCACCCATCTTTTTAAACTTCATTCCATCAATCAATAATTTGACATCGAATGAAGTATCGGCTGCAGAAATCAAAGCAAAACTTGTTACAACGAAAGTTACAATCGGTATCAATAGTACCCCGGAGTATATTTACATTGAGAACTTTAATTACAATGCCACATACAAATATTCGTCGGCAGATAAGAAAATTGCTACGGTTAATGATTATGGCATTATTAACGGTGTAGCCAAAGGTAAAACAACAGTTACAGTATCCGAGAATAATGATGGGACTATTAAAAAGCTCGGTACTATTTCTATAAGTGTTACAGCAACTGCATTAAGTGAAAAAGCCTTAAATGTAGGACTTAATAATGAAGAATATATCCGTATGAATTACGTCAACTGTAATGCAAAGTATAAATATAAGTCTTCCAATACCAAGATAGCGAAGGTTGATCAATATGGCAGCGTAACCGGAGTATCGATTGGAAAGACAACCATAAGTGTAACCGAAACCTATAAAGGAAAGACAACAAAGGTTGGATCTATTACCGTTAATGTAGTAAAAGCAAAATTGGCTACAAAAGAACAAGAAGTTCCAGTATCTGATTACACGTACTCAGAGGTTGTAATAGATTACAAGAATCCGAAAGCAACCTATAAGTATAGTTCTACCAACACAAATATTGTAAAAGTAGATAAAAATAGTTATATCATCGGTGTTAAGGAAGGAACAACTACCATTAGTGTATCAGAAACCTACAATAAAAAAACCACGAAATTGGGTACATTAACAGTTAATGTAGTTGGTCCATCCATTTCTTTGGAATCAAAATCAATTGATATTGGGATAAATTCTTCGAATTATTTAACCTCTATTATAAGTATTAAATACCAAAACTGGGAAGCTAATTATACCTGTGAATCAGCAGACAGCAGTATTGTATATGCCAATTCTGAAATCGATCAATGGGGAGTAACCTCCTTAAAAATACAAGGTGTTTCCCTAGGAATGACTCAACTCACCGTATATGAAGAATTCAATGGAGTAAAGAGAAAAATAGGAAACGTTAATGTAACGGTCAAAGAATTCCCTGTTACCTCGTTTGAATTTTCACCTTATTATTTTGATGATGAAGCAGGTGTTCTTACAAGAACTTATTATATTGGGGATGATAATTATTGGGATTCATTAAGATACAATCTATCCATAGAACCATATAATGCAACGACACCGATTACATTTACCTCCAGTAACGAAAATGTAATTACGGTTGACAGCAATGGTTATGTTACTATAGTCGGTAAGGGTACCGCGACAATCACTGCGACCTGCGGTAAATATACTTCGAAAATACAAGCAATTGTTAAGAATGGGAATTCTGAATGGTAAGAACATTCTTCCGGTAGTAAAGATATTACAGAGCATGTATGTTTATTAATGACCTACATGCTCTGTTTTGTACAATGGTTTTTTAAATTATATCCTACTTGTATGAAGATGACAAGTTAATATAATATTACTATATCAGGCCCGAAAGCCTTGGGAGGAACTTCATGAGACAGCAGAAGAAGAAAAAAGAATTTAACGATTTACTAATCCCGGTGATCTTCGTGTTAGCTTTATTACCCTTTGTTACACGCCTTATTATCTATGATGCAGGGCTATCCGGGTATTCGTGGTTTCCAAGTAATGATTCGGTTAATGATTTTTTCTCTTATTATAAAAGCTATACATTTATCATTATATCAATCGTTTCAGCTGTTATTCTGGTGCCCTATTTTTTCTTGCAGCGCACCCGTATAAAGGATATGATGCCCTTTATTCCAATTGGTATCTATTCCTTTTTTGTATTGTTATCTTCGATTTTTTCAACCAACCGTCAAATCTCCATCGTCGGTGGAATGGCACATTTTGAGAGTGTGTTCGTATTATTGGGTTATGTTATCATGTTAATCTAT
>JAQUYQ010000186.1 GCA_028691795.1 Herbinix sp. | reverse complement strand
TTTTGCGCAGACTGGCTGAGCTCATCTTGTGAAGCGGAGCGTTCTGAACGGGCGAAGGTAAAGCAAGTAAAAGGAAGTAAGGCAACCCATTGGCGTTCCTAGAACTATGACTAGGCTGAACTGTAACCAAGTATATATTTTCTTTTTCTTTTCTTATTGATATTCTAGCATATGTTCTGATATAATTAAAATACATATTATTAATACCTGTTATAACACCTAGTTATGCTTCAGGTATCTATGCACCAAATATTCAAGGTACCTTATAACAGTATCGCGGAGGTAAAAATGGAACAAAATCTATCCTTATATTATATCTTTAATAGTGTAGCTGAAACATGTAATATCTCCCGGGCAGCAAAGCAATTATTCATTAGCCAGCCTGCCGTCAGTAAGGCCATTCAAAATCTTGAAGAAAATCTTCAAGTAACCTTATTCATCCGAAATTCTCGCGGTGTAAAGCTTACGGGGGAAGGATCACTGCTCTATGAATATACTAAAAATGCCTTCGATACCCTCAGACGAGGAGAAGATAGCATTCGTAGAATTCATGAACTAGGTATCGGTCATCTGAGGATTGGTGCAAGTACCACTCTTTGTAAATATCTTCTTCTACCCTATCTTGATGGATTCGTTCGAGAAAATCCTCATATAAAAATAACGATTGACAATCAGTCCTCTTCTCATACATTAAAACAATTAGAGAATGGCACCCTTGATATCGGTTTGGTAGCAAAGCCAGCGGGTACCGATACTTTTCATTTTCATTCCTTAGGAGATATCGAAGATATCTTCGTAGCAACCAGCACCTATCTGGATAATCTTAAGTTAAGGGAAAATAATTCCGATATCTTCTCCAGTGCTAACATTATGCTTTTGGATGAAGAAAATGTTTCCCGTAAATATATCGAGGACTATTTTAAAGCCCATTCCATTGAGCCAATGCAGGTATTAGAAATCAGCAGTATGGATCTTTTGATTGAATTTGCTAAAACAAGTCTTGGTGTTGCATGTGTAATAAAAGCATTCGTTCAATCGGAACTTGAAGCTGGAACACTAATACAAGTTCCTCTTAAAAATCCTGTTAATAAAAGAGAGATCGGTTTTTCTTATGCAAAAAATGCTTTCCTCACTAATTCCATGCAAAAATTCATGGAATTTATACGCCATCATAACTTATAAGATGGGGATGCAACTGCATCCCCATCTTGTTTAAATCTGTGGCCCATCCGTAGCCGGTACCGGAGTTGCTGTGTTTTTCGGTACCGGAGTTGCTATGTTTTTCTGTACCGGGGTTGGTGTTGGCGGATCGAGATAATCCGGCTTCTCATCTACTAAATAATCCGCGTTCACATAACAAACCGCATTATTATATACAAAGCTTGCCCATCCATCCTTTATTTCTATAACCTCGATTTTCTCTGTGTGTACCAAAAAACCTACTGCCTCCTGATCCGTTGAAGGATTTGGTCTAATGTTGAGAGTATCATCATATTCATCCAATTTAACATACTTTGTTGTAGTTTGTCCCACATAAACCGTCTTAGGCTTGGGTGTAGCTTCAGTTTTCGATGCTGCACCGGTAGGTGTAATTTCTTCGCTGCCAACTTCACCCGGGATAGGTGTCGGGATGAAATTTGTCATCTGATCTTGCTTTTTGCATCCTGCCAGTATAAATACTGTTAGTAAAATTAATAAATATATGTTCTTTTTCATATTCTGTCCACTCCAAACTAAAATCAAATTATTACTTTATTATAATATCACACTTGGAACATTTTACAATAAAAAAATTTTTATGAACTGGAAGTTCGTATTAAAAGATTAACGCAATGCTTCATTTGAAACTTCCTTTAACCCACCCGTATATGCCAAAAAAGCATTTGGTATACTGTAATTATTAATTATTTCTTCCCTGCTTGCCCAGGTGTAAGTCAAATTCTTATTTTTCCACTTCAGCGGGTCGTTAGCAAGAATAACATGATAGCCAATCATATGCCATTCTATATGAGAAAAGATATGCTTCGACTCACCCATTGAAGTTACTTCTGCAGTTGTAATTCCATCCTCATGCAGCATTTCTATTAACTCATTACGCTTTATATTACCTTCCACTCCTGGAAGCTCCCATAATCCTGCAAGTAATCCTTTCTCTGATCTTTTTCTAATTGCGTATTTGTCCTGATACTCGATTAGAAGAATTGTTCGATTTTCCTTTCTGCGCTCCTTTTTTCCCGGCTTAACCGGAATTTTATGGACCGTATCTTCATGGAATGCCTTGCACAGATGCATTACCGGACATTGTTCACATAAGGGTTTTCCATTTGGAAGGCAAACTGTAGCCCCCAGTTCCATCAACGACTGATTAAAATCTCCCGGGCGGTCTGTGGGCATAATCCGAATTAAATCTTGCCAAACTTCCCTTTTCACTTTCTCCTTCGTAATATCTTCAAAGCTTCCTGCAATTCGTTTTGTTACACGAAGAACATTACCATCCACTGCTGGTACCGGTAACTGATATGCAATTGAAGCAATCGCTCCGGCCGTATAAGCACCAATTCCCGGCAATTTCATAAGCGTGTCATAATCAGCTGGCAATTTTCCATCCAATTCTCTCATTATCTGCTGTGCTGCTTTTTGAAGATTTCTAACCCGGTTATAATACCCAAGTCCTTCCCATAGTTTCAAAAGCTTCTCCTCCTCAGCCCCAGCAAGTGTCTTAATATCAGGAAGAGCTGTAATAAACCGGTCAAAATAACCTTTTACCGCCTCTACTCTTGTCTGTTGGAGCATAATTTCAGATACCCATACATAATAAGGTATCGGATTTTCTCTCCAAGCAAGAATACGTGCATTATAGTCAAACCACTCTAAAAGATATGGTACAATTTCCTTATAATCAAATGACATACGAATACTCCTTATGTAAACCAATACATTATTGCCTTTTTCTATTGTAACGTATTCCAGCTTAGACAGCAAGAGCTACCACAATATGGAATATCTTAAAAGCGGATTTCATTTTAATATTTAAAAAAATTTTTAAATATTTATTTACCTATTTATAACACTAATGATATAATAAATCTATTACGTTATGATGCCTTGGGAACGGAATGGAGAATAATATAATATGGTCTTTGCTTATGATATAACATATAATGACTTTAACCCAACCGTATTCTATGTTTTGATGGTTAAAAATGTGAACCGAGGGTGTTTATCATAATCATATCGAAAAAACAGATCAGAAGGGTTGCAATTTTTAAACTTATAATCAGAGATATGCTGTAAACCATATCATAAATTATTTGAACGAAAATTATGAACATAAGATATCTTTGGAACAATTTGCACATAATAACTATCTGAGCCCTGATTATATTTCCAAAATATTTAAAGAGGAAACCGGGGAATTACCGATTTATTATTTAATAAAAATTCGCTCGGAAAAAGCAAAGGATATTTTGCAGAATATTGATAGTGACAGTGCTAAGAACATCGCCAACATGGCAGATATGATGATATTTATCATTTCAGTAAACTATTCAAAAAATATTATGGTGTCTCACCCTTATATTATAAGAAAAAGCCATAAAATGAATGTAGCAAACGATTAGGGAAGAAGGTTGACAGTCATATGAACACATTTGATGCTATATTTTCGAGAAGATCGATAAAACATTACCTGAATGAAAAGTTAGAATGGGATGTAATTGCAAACATTCTGGACTTTGCAAATAACCTTCCTATGTTAATTGAAGGTATAGCTGTTGAATTTAAATTGGTTAGTAATATTGAAACAAAACAAGGCTTTCGAGGGCCCTTTAGCATGAAAGCTCCATATTACCTATGTATTTCCTCCGAGGAGAAGGAAGATTATCTTCTTAATGCCGGTTACCTAATGCAGCAGTTAAATCTGTATATGGTCTCAAAAGGTATCGCTACTTGTTTTGTGATTGGCGATCCGGGGCATAACTTAAAGTCAAATATGAAATATAAATATGTTGTTGCACTGGCTTTTGGAAAGACTTCATCACCTCTATACCGTGACAGTTCTGAAGCAAATCGACTTCCTGAAAAAGATGTGATTGTTTATAAAGAAGAGGTTTCCTCTGATATAAAGCAGGTTCTTACTGCTGCTCGTCTAGCCCCTTCCAGTTATAACAGTCAGCCCTGGCGTTTTGTAGTGTACAAGAACCGAATACATGTGTTTACCAAGAAGAACACGCTTATCACAAAAGCACTGGATTTTAGTAAAATGGTGGATATGGGAATCATGTTAGCTAATCTCCTGCTGGCTGCTGATGAGCTGTGGGTTGATGTAACGCTAAATAAATCTGAAACTTTAAAAACAAAACAGTTTCATAGCAATGAATATATCCGCACGATAGCAATTGGGTGAATTATATAAATAATATAAATTATAAAGAAAATAAAAAAATTTCATTTTACAGTATTGACAAATGGTATAATCTATAGTATATTATGTCATGTGCTTACGAAACAAACAGCACAAAACATAATATGCGCGAGTGGCTCAGTGGTGGAGTATCGCCTTGCCAAGGCGAGGGTCGCGGGTTCGAATCCCGTCTCGCGCTTA
>JAQUYQ010000033.1 GCA_028691795.1 Herbinix sp. | reverse complement strand
GCATACCCACATCTGTTGTTTGCTCATACGTATTTAATGCTGTATCCGTAACCCTGATTGCAATCGTCGCATTCGAGACATAGCTAGATAGCTTTATATTAAAAAGACCAGTTGTCGCAGGAGCAACAGCTTTTGCTGCTTTTGCTGATGCAAGGAAAGAATATGTTTTTGCAGTTTTATCATATATATATGCAGCAACTGTTGAACCTGGATTTGCAGTACCTTTTATATACTTAGAATCTGACTTTAGCTCAGTCACTGATAAGCCCAATTTATCTTCGTTTGTTGCCCATGTAGTTTGACCATTTTGATCATCTAACGGTCCATTAAGCTGTCCTGCAGCAACTTTTATATTTGTTAATATATTCTTATAATCAGTACCTTCAACATCTTTACCAAATACAACTTCGGAATATTTTCCTGAAGGTAAATATAACTTATACATACCATTAGCATCTGAAACAGTTTCCCATGTTGCTTTGGCGTTATATGCCTTTACAGTAACACCGGTCAAAGCTTTTCCATCTTTGTCTACTGTAAGGCCACCCAAAATTCCTGATTTTGTTTTTGTCATTTTATCTTTATCCACCCATACCGCTTTTATCGTGTATGTTTTAAAAGATGTAGCAGCAACTCTAACTGCTTCTTGATAGTTTCCTTTTGACAGAGTAACGGTAAAAGTGCCTTTTTTATCCACCCCTTTGAAGGTGTATGTTCCGGTAACTGATTTGTCAACCGTTATGTCTACTGTGGCTCCATTCTGATCAGAAAGAGTTGCTGAAAGATCTCCGACGGTGGTTTTGTGATCGTCCTGTGTCACTACAACACTAATATCCGATGATGTTGCTGTAGTTGCGGCGAATGCCGGAACGGTTATTAGTCCAAATAATACAAGGGATAAAAACAGTGTCATTGATAGCTTAAAAATTTTTTCCATAATATAATTCCTTCCTTGGTTTTGATGTGTACCTGTTACGTACATTTACCCTGACCCCATTATATCATTCCGGTTCATCAAATTATGCCAATGTCGAAATTAACAACTTTTTTAGCGAAATTGGAAAAAAAGCTTAAATATCTGAGGATTCTCCCTAATCTGTGACCTCTATTCAAGGGAAACCAGAGAAAAGGTTAGTCGAATTATTCATTTGGAATTGCTGCCATAAATGTAAATGAACTATCGTCGTGTTCTAATTTTACAAATCCCCTATAGGATTCAACAACCTTAATTATATTATGAATACCAAATCCATGAGAATTGCCATCTTTAATTGTAATATATTTGCCGTCCTTAATTTTCAGCGCTCCTCCATAGGAATTAATTACTTTGATTAGCCGTTGTCCCTTCATTCTGTCTGATTTAATTGATACGAACCGCGGTAGTGACGGATTCATTTGTCGGCAGGCGTATATTGCGTTTTCCAAGGCATTACCCAATACAATACAAAAGTCGCTGTCACTCATTATGGCCTGTTTTGTAATATTACAGTGGGATTCGAAATGTATTCCATTCTCTTTGGCGCGCAGGTAATAATAGCCAATAATGGAATTGCAGATGGTATGCTCGCAGAATACCGGCAACTGATCCATTTGTAACTTTTCACAGTACTCACTTAAAAAGTTTCTAAGCTTTTCTATATTACCTTCCTCAGCGAGGGTAAGCATAACTCCTGTAAAATGATTGATATCATGCTTAATCTCCCTGATTTCATTCATTTGCCTGCTGAGCGATTCATAATACTCCTTTTGCATAGCAATTTGTTTCTCGGCCATCTGCAACCGGGAGGAGGATACGGAAAAATCATCATAGAGATCACCTGTACGCATTGTATAGACCAAAACCATAATGATTAAGAAAAAAACAAAGAATATCATCATGATTAATGACATATTCTGATAGATGATACCATTAATATAATAGCTGTTTGTAACTAAACCCACTATGACAAAGAGATATCCTAGGAATACTACCACGCCATATTTATTAAGTCTTTCCTGATTTTTAAGAATTTTAAAGAACAGATAAATATCCATAATAAAGGTAAGTGCCGGTATTATTACAGATAAATTATGATTATAGATGTCCTGCGGAATAATTAAATAAAGCAAATAGAGCAAACAATAATAAATGAAAAATCCGATCTTTTCTTTCTTGCTTAACAAAATGTTACACTGTTCCTGTACAAGGAATATAAGCAGATATTTTAGCACGAAAGTCACAAAATACATATATTCATTCGTTTGTTCGTAGGAAAGGTTAAAAAAGATAGTTGCCTGCCAGAAACTATAAAACTCAGTTGTCATCATCATCCTTATCAGGACAAACAGAATTAAAACAGGCATCCAGATGGAGTATTGTTTCTGCCGCACCGAGAAAAGATACAAGGTAATTAGGCAGATAAAAGCGAAAATAGCTACTCCAAACAGAAGCAGCCTGGCCGCAGAACGAATACGGATTTCTTTTAGGGCATGATAATAATCACATAAAACCGGAGTCATATAGAGTCCGGAAAACCTGGTGGTTGCAACTTCAATTACTACTTCGTGTGATGTACCGCCGCGAAGAGTAATCGGGAATAATTCGGCTTTTGGAGTAGTAAAAATCTTATTACGATACTTAGAAGCGGAGCCACTCGTAGCAGTAAGCTGACCATCAATATATACCCGGTATGCGCTTCCGAAATCAAAGATTAAAGAGGTTACTGGTTCATCATAGGATAAATTATTTAGTATCAATCGATAGCTGCCATATCCACTGTCAGGCAGAGTATCCCCATTTATTTTATATTTTGACCAATTATCCGGGACCTCCATGATAATGTCCTCATCAGATATATCATTTGCTCCGGATATTAGATTCGTCTTGCTTTCATATGGCAATTGCTTCTGATCTGAGATAATAAATTGATTCCAATAAAATTCCCACTGCCCGTCTAAATATATATTATGATTTGAGGATATGCCCTCTGACAAATCTATGGTACCATTCACAGCCTTAGGCAACCCGGTAATTTCGTGATAGAAATATGATTTTGCCACAAGAATATAGATATATAGCAGGGCCAGAATCAAACCACCTACTAGTATCCATTTACGATATTTACTGCTCTCCATCTTATGCACGTGCCTTTCGTTTTTTGTAATAAACCGGTATTCATATAGACTGTACTCCGCTGAAACAACGATGAATATCCCTCCCGGCAGCCCTTACTGTCCACTGCTATTCATATGAGTGAAAAGATAATCATAGTATTTATCCTTTGCTACTTTTTGATATTTCTTCGATATATTGATAGCCGTCGGTCCGATACGAAAATGGTTATCAGCCATCTCTGTAATATGGAATATATTTACTATAAAGCTCTGATGGGTACGTATAAATAAGTCCCCTGGCAGCTGCTTTGATATTACATCCAGTTTGGCATAACATGGCATTGTGGTGTTATCCACCATATGAAACAGAATAATTTTATCTCTGCTTTCTACATACAAGATATCTCTGCAAAAAATTCGATAATTTTTTGATTTATAGCTGAATTGAATTTGGTGTCTGCGATCTTTGCTCATGTTCATCAGAGCCTGATCCATTAAACTACTCAATTTATCGGGATTTACCGGTTTTATTATGTAATTAAAGGCAAATACTTCAAAGGCTTCAGGATAGTGCTCATTACTGGAAGAGACAAAAATAATAATTACATCCTTCATCGCAGAGCGTATTTTCGTAGCGGTTTCAATCCCGTTTAATGAGGGCATATAAATGTCCAAAAACAGTATGTCAAACAGATTGTCATGTTCCAGACAATCGGCTACAAGAAATTCCCCATTGGAATATTCCGTGATTTCTATGGAGTCATTATATGAATATAAAGCTTTGGATAACGTTCTTATATCCTCAGGACTATCGTCACAGATTGCGATTTTCACAGACATTAGATAACATCCTTTCTTAAGTTCCATCTTTCATATGGTAATGACAGAATTGCGATAGCTTCTGATAGGCAGTGAATTGATGCGATAGGAAAGTATCTTCCTATTTCCTTATATATAATAAATTTTATCACATTGGATTAATAGAATCAAATATAACCAAATTTTCTATTGAACAGTGATATAATAAAAAAATAAGTATTGACAAAAGATGGTAAAGGTTGTATTATATTAATAACAATAATCATTACTAATATTAAACTATTCAAAACTGCAAAGGAAGGGACCCTGTCCTGGCAGGGTCCCTTTCGATATATATACCGTTTTTTTAATACTAGGAATAAAAAATGGATAATAAGGGGAAATTGCCTTGTATAACTTATAACATTAAAGATGAAAAAAGGAGATGAATGAAATGCTTAATAAAGAATTAGTATCCTTGCTTAATAAGCAAGTTAACATGGAATGGTATTCCGCATATTTTTATCTGGATATCTACAGTTATTATACTGACCAGAATTTGAATGGATTCGCCAACTGGTTTTACGTTCAGACGCAGGAAGAACGAGACCATGCAATGTTATTTATCAAATATTTATTGAATAACAATGAAAGGGTTGTTTTGCAGGATATAAAAGCACCCAATACACTGTTTCATGATTTTCGTGAACCAGCGAATGCTGCATTTGAACATGAGTTAAAAGTAACGGAATCTATTAATAACATTTATGCTTTGGCTTATGAGCAAAAGGACTTCCGTACGATGCAGTTTCTTGATTGGTTCATAAAGGAACAGGGAGAAGAAGAAAAGAATACCGAAGATATTGTAAAGAGATATGACCTGTTTGGTAATGATGCAAAAGGACTCTATCTTCTTGATACAGAACTGGCGGCCCGTATCTATGTACCCGCAACTCTCGTATTATAAAGATTAAAATCTTCCGGCAGGTGCAAAGAAAGATGTAAGATTTGCAACTGCCGGAAATTCATTTATTAGTCTAAGAATGGTTTAACATCCAAATCAAAAATAGATGTTTAGAAAATAAATATTATCCAAGGAGATGACAATTATGAGCATTTATGATTATAAAGTAATAGACATTAAGGGGAATGAGGTATCTCTTGCAGAATACTCAGGCAAACTTCTGCTGATTGTGAATACAGCCAGTAAATGCGGATTTACACCACAATACGATGGTTTGGAAAAACTGTATCAGAAATATAAGGAGCAAGGCCTTGTAATTCTTGGTTTCCCGTCAAATCAATTTCTAGCGCAGGAGCCGGGTGAAAACGAGGAGATTTCATCATTCTGCAAAATTAATTATGGTGTTACTTTTCCATTATTCTCAAAGATTGACGTATGCGGAGATAACGCCGACCCTCTATTTCAATTTCTTACTGAGGCTGCTCCGTTCAAAGGGTTTGAATTAAATAAGGAAATGGGACGCAAAATTGAGGGAGTTGTAAAGGAGTATTACCCAGAAAATCTGGAAGGCAACGGTGTAAAATGGAATTTCACCAAATTTCTGATTGCACGTGATGGAACAGTGATGGGAAGATATGAACCAACGGTTACACCGGAGGAACTTGATACAATCATTAGTCAATTACTTTAATCCATGACATATGAACAGGTTTATTGGTTCTTCTTGTTTTAGCTACGGCTATAGAAGCAGCTAAAAAAGTAATAATAGAAATTAATTATAGGAGGTAAAAGTTATGAATACCCTGGATTATGCTATGAAGATGGAATATGATGGTGAAAAATATTACAGAGAGCAGGCTGAACTTAATAAAGATAATGGGTTATATGTAGTTTGTAATTTATTGGCTGAGGAAGAGAAAAATCATGCAAGGGTATTAGAAAATAAGAAAAAACATTTAGCTTATAACCTGCATGATTCCGATTTTCTCACAAATGCAAAAAATGTATATACCGGTTCGAAAGGTATAGAGGTGGAAGAGACAAACTATCCAAGCCAACTGGATTTTTATAGAAACGTATGTGAAATGGAACAAAAAAGTATTGATTTATATCAAAAGTTTCTTTCAGATGCCACAGAAGAGGATAGGAAACTATTTGAATATCTGATTAATCAGGAAAAGCAACATCTGGAAGCTTTTGAGGAAATGAGCCGCCTTTTGCAAAATGCGGAATGGTGGATAGAATCTCCCGAGTTTGGAAGAAGACGAGAGGAGTATTAATAGGAGGAATATTATATGGCAAAAGATTTTTTAACTGCGGTAGCAGATAGACGTACTTTTTATAGTATTAGCAAAGAGCTTGTAGTATCAGAAAGTAGAATAAAAGAAATCATAGACCATGCCGTAAAGCATACACCATCTGCATTCAATTCACAAAGTACGAGAGTAGTTTTACTATTAGGTAATCAGCATGACCGATTATGGGATATAGCAATGGAGGCATTAAGAAAGCTCGTCCCGGCTGATAAATTCAGTTCCACCGAGGAAAAAATAAATTCATTTAAAAACGGATATGGTACAATTTTATACTTTGAAGATAGGAATGTTATTGAAGGACTTCAACAGCAGTTTGAATTATATAAAGATAATTTCCCAATCTGGTCACAGCAGGCTAACGGAATGCACCAGTTTGTGATATGGACTGCATTAGAGGAGGAAGGATTGGGCGCATCTCTGCAGCATTATAATGAAGTCATCGAAGCTGATGTTAAGAAGGAGTGGAATATACCTGAAAATTGGAAGATCATTGCACAAATGCCATTCGGAAAACCGACAACATCTCCGGATGAGAAGCAGTATATGCCAATAGAAGACCGTGTCAAGGTATTTAAATAAGATAAACGATATATTTTCGCTTGTCATGAATAAAATCAAGACCATTTAGTCAGAAGCTAAATAGTCTTGATTTTAAATTATCACACATTATGCAGGCATAATGTGTGATATGAGAATACATTTATAGATAACTGATTAAAAGAGCTATGTTAAGAAATGCTACGATTAATCCTATAAACCAAAGCATGACTTTATTAGGCATGGAGTTCGCATATTTTCCCATAACCTTTTTTGAGGAGGTTAAATAAATCAGGGAGAAAACAGTGAGCGGGAGTTGTATACTTAAAATCATCTGGGAATAGATCAGGCCATCAAACGGGGATGAAATGAAAAAGATGATGAATGCCGCCGGTATCATGGTAATCATTATGCCGATTTTGGTATGGATGTCTGTGATATTGTAGGGTTCCGCATATCTACCCGCGAAAATGGTTCCTCCTGCCATTCCTGCGGTAATACAGGAGGAAAGACCGGAGAACAATAATGCAATGGCAAACACAATTTCAGCAGTATTCCCAAGCAGTGGCTTTAGCATTGCCTGAGCCTGGGATAAATCTGATACCTCAATATGATTTGAGTAGAATGTTGCGGCTGCCATTAAAATCATGGAGCTATTGATAGCCCAGCCGATGATCATGGAAATCAACGTATCGCCAAATTCGTATTTTAATTGCTTCCTAATCACTTTCTCATCTTGTAGGTTCCATTGCCTGCTCTGAATGATTTCGGAATGCAAAAAAAGGTTGTGAGGCATGACAACGGCACCAAGTACGCTCATTATCACTGGCATGGAACTCTTTGGAAAGGCAGGTACCACCCAACCCGTAGTCGCAGCCACCCAGTCAATATGTACAATACATATTTCAAAAAGAAATGAAAGTCCTATTAGTGAAACGAAACCGATAATAATCTTTTCTATTTTTTTATAGGAATTAGTAAACTGAAGGCATATAACCACGACAAGTATCAACAATGTGCTGACCTTGATAGGCAGATGAAAAAGCATATTGAGTGCAATAGCGGCACCAAGGATTTCTGCAAGAGCAGTTGAAATAGCTGCACCAATAGACGTCAGCAAGACAATATTCTTCGGCCATGGCCGCATGTATTCTGTGACAGCTTCGGAAAGGCACTTTCCGGTAACAATGCCAAGATGAGCTGCATTATGCTGCAGTAAAATTAGCATAATAGTAGATAAAGTTACCATCCACAGAAGAACATAGCCAAATTTAGACCCCGCTGCGATATTGGAAGCCCAATTACCGGGATCGATAAACCCGACGGTAACTAGAAGGCCAGGACCTAAGTAATTAAAAAATTTGAGTGCGTTTTTATTATATTGATGTGTTCCTGGTATAATTTTCATACATATCACCCGATTAGACATATTTTTCTACTTTAAATACTAATTTTATACATTTCACAATGTATTTTACCACAATAACAATTAACATGCATTAGAAAATAATATTTTATTAATTTTGAAGTGAGACGAATATGAGTGCATATTATCGCGTTAATGAATCGATGTTATATGATATCCAAATGGATTTATACAGAGGAAAAGCCAACTTACTCAGTTGGCTTTAGGAGAGGGAAAATTTATGAAAAAATCTATGTCAATTTACTTGTAAGCAATTTGAATTTTTATTTCTATGTTTGATTTCTATAGTTCAATTATAAATGCAAATTGTGTAGAAAATATTGAAAAGATGTGAACGTTTTATGAAGATTATGGGATACCGGAAGTCCATATAAGGATACCGGGAAGTATTGCTAAGATAAATTTGAAGAGAGGAAAAGCCAACTTAAGGAGTTGGCTTTGAGGGGGAGAAATTTATGAAAAAATCTATATTAAGTATACTTGTAAGCTAATTGAATTTTTACTTCTATGTTTGATTTCTATAGTCTTATTATAAATGCTAATTGTGTAGAAATTATATATAATCAATGAACATTTTATGAAGAAATCATGGTAATATATGTATTCCATATGAAACAAAATTGATATTATATTGAAATCTAGTAATTTTATTATAGAAAAATACATACCTTATAGTGGACAGAGTATAAATTATTTATTTGAGTTAGGAAACATAGTGAATGAATCACCCTGTTTAGTATTCATGTACTTGCGATGGAGTTGAAGAGGATCATAAGGAAAGGAGAAAATCAGGTGGAATTCTTATCAAGATATATAGTAGCTGTTGTTTTGGTTATCTGTTTATGTTTGGGATATGTAATAAAACACAGCATCTCATTTATTCCTAATAAATACATACCGCTAATTATGGCTGTAGCCGGGACTATTTTAAATGTTTGGATAAATGGGTGGACGTTTACTCCAGAGATATTACTCGGTGGATTGGCGAGCGGACTTGCAAGTACTGGATCCTATGAAATGATTAAAAATATTGCCACAAAAGAAGAAACCGGGAAGAAAACAGCTAAATGATGATAGGGGCTTAATAGCCCCTATTTTTTTTGAAATTAGCAAGTCATGCCTAATGCCAAAGGAAAAAAATTAGCTTCCTTTATAAAATTATTATGAAGATATTCAAGTTGAATTTATTTATTTGTGTGTTCGTGATAAAATAGGTAGATAATATTTTTAAATTATGAATTGACGTTAGGAGGAGCCTATGAAGTTTTTACATATTGCTGATGTGCATCTTGGGGCAACTCCGGATTCAAACATGCCCTGGGGAGCGCAGAGAGAGCAGGAAATCTGGAGCAGCTTTCAGAATATAGTAACTATTTGTAATGAAGAGAAGGTTGACCTTCTTTTGATCGCCGGAGACTTGTTTCATCGGCAGCCGCTTGTCAGAGAGCTGAAAGAAGTTAATTATTTATTAAGTAAGCTTAACACAGCGCGGGTTATCATGATGGCGGGTAATCATGATTTTATAGGAGCAAGATCTAATTATCAAGGCTTTGAATGGAATGAAAAAGTTCATATGTTCCTTAACGATACGGTAGATATTTTACAGTTTGATGAGCTGGGGCTTGAAGTCTATGGCTTAAGCTATCACACCAGAGATATTATGGAACCGTTATATGATGCGGTAAAACCTGAGGAGAACGAACGAATTCATATACTTTTAGCTCATGGTGGGGATGAGAGGGACATTCCATTGAACCGAAAAAAGCTGCAGGATTCCGGTTTTGATTATATCGCACTCGGACATATCCATAAACCAGAGATAATCAGTGAAAGAATGGCTTATTCCGGTTCTATAGAGCCGATTGACAAAAATGAACTGGGAGAGCACGGATACATTCTGGGAGAAATAATTCAGAATGAGAAGGATAAAGCAACGACGTCGATCCGATTTGTCAATAGCACCGTACGTCAGTATAAAAGAATTAATCTAACGGTTAATCAGGAGACCACGAATGGATCCCTTCTTGATCTGGCAAAGGAAGTAATTCGTACAAATGGGATATCCCATATTTATTCCTTTACCATTTTGGGGGTAAGGGAGGAAACGCTTCATTTTAATAAGGATGCATTAAAATGTCTAGGTAATGTTCTTGAGGTAGACGATCAGTCAGTACCCGATTATGACTTTGATGCACTTTACAGAGAGAATGCGGATAATATGATTGGAATGTTCATTCAAAATATTCGTGAAAATGCAAAACAGGACGAGATTGCTAGGAAGGCATTGTATTATGGGATAGAAGCATTACTCGGAGCGAAGAATTAAGGGGTGAAAGGATGCTTTTTACTAAGCTTAAATTAAATTATTTCGGAAGGTTTCAAAACAAGGAAATTGAATTAAAACCAGGTATTAACTTGATCTATGGAGAAAATGAGGATGGTAAATCTACCATACATACCTTTATCCGAGGAATGCTGTTTGGGATAGAACGGCTCAGAGGCAGAGGCTCTGCTACAAAGGAGGATCTTTATACAAGATACCTTCCCTGGGATTATCCGGGTGCTTTTGGCGGGAGCATGGATATACAGATAGGAGAAAAAGATTACCGTCTACAGAGAAGTTTTCATGCAAACGACAAGAATTTTACCCTGTTTAATTTGTCAACCGGTCGGGAAGTTAAGCTGAGGGAGGGACTAATCAGTGAGCTTATTCCCGGTCTTACTGAAAGCGCCTTTAAAAATACAATCAGTATAGAACAGCTCAAGGCGCAAACCGATGCAGAGCTGGCTGCACAGGTTCGTAATTATATTGCCAACTTATCCATTGCAAAAAGTAAGGAGGTTGACGTATCAAAAGCAGTAAGTAAATTGACAGAACAGCGAAAACAATTGGAAGCCTCGCAGAATGCGGCAACAACAGCATTGAAAGAGTTGCATTCTGAAATTGAAGAGGGAATGGCAAAAGAGGATACAATCGACCATCTTACAATAACGCTTCGTAAGCTGCTTAACGAAGAACAGATTATGGAAGAGCAAAAAGAGACTGTACTTAATTGTTTAGATAATGAAACTGCCAAAAGAATGGAACAGTTGCCTGCAATTTTAGAAAAATATCACTCTTATCAGGAACTACTTAAGCAGGAGAATTCTCTGGAGGAACAGAGTAAGGAGCTTCAGACGAAAATATCCATAGGGGAGAAGGAACAGCCAGGTATTGATATGCTGAAGGAGGATATCCAAAAGGTACAAAAGTTACAGGTAGAACTTTTAGAGCTGGAAAAAAAAGAATTGGAACCAAACAGGGAGAAGGACAGTCTAAATAAGGTGGGAAAAAGAAGTCGAAAGGTTATTCTGCTACCTTTCATTATCATAGCAATAATTTTTATAGCATTTACCGGGCATCAACCAATCGGACTAATAATTGCTGCTATATTATGTGCAGCAGTTTTCATAGGTTACCTTTTACAAAGTAGAAAAATTAGAGAAGAACAGCGGGCGATGGAAGCGAAGGATACTGCTTTTAGGATGCAAAAGGATACAATTCATGCGGGGATAAACGATATTCTACATAGAAATAGGGTATACCATATCGAAGAACTAACAAGAAAACATGAGGAGGCATTAAGATATTTCTATGCATTGGAGCATGCAAAGGAGCAGCTAAAGGATCTTACATTGCGAAAAACAGAGCTGGAAGATAACCGGGATGTTCTTTATGAAACGATTATGAAATATATGCAGTATTTTATTCCGGAAGAGGAGCTCACCTATACCGGGGTACAAAAGCTTCAGGAAGTAATAACAAAAACAAAACAGGAGACCTCTAGTAAGCTTGGAGAGATTAGTCGACAGCAGGAAATCTGTAAGTTGAATATTGAAAAACTAAAGTGGGAAATAGCAGCCTTGGAGGGGAATGAAAAAGAACTCCTTAAAAATAAAGAGAGATATTGTGAACTGGAACAAAAACATAAGGAAAATGTAGCTGCCTTGGAGGCGGTTAAGCTGGCTTTGTCATCTATACAGGAACTCTCGGCTGATATCCATGATAGTTTTGGACAACGACTTAATATTGCTGTTACCGAGGTGATCAGTGAGATAACCGATCACAAATATACAGACCTTAAGGTTGATGAGAAACTGGAGGTAAAGGTTGGCTGGGACGGAAAATATGTATTACTGGATCGTCTCAGTGCCGGAACGATAGAGCAGATATATTTTGCACTTCGTATGACTGTGGCGGATTTGTTACTTGGTAAGGATGAGGTTCCGTTATTGCTGGATGACAGCTTTGCTTTTTATGATGAGATGAGAGTAGGAGCAGCCTTAACGATGCTTGCAAAAAGGCAGCAGGTTATATTATTTACCTGCCACAAGAGAGAACAGATACTTCTGAAAGAGCGTAACTTGTCATACCATCTCATAGATTTGTCATGTAATTGACTTAGAATGGAGGCGTTATCATGCCAAAGGGCAGAAATGAAAAACATAAAAAAGGGAAGAGCAAAATAGGGCGTAAAATTAAACTTACACTTCAATTTTTGCTTCTGTTTACTTTACTTACAATATTAGGTGCAATTATTTACTTTTATCTTAATTACGGAAAGACAATATTACAGATGCAGTCACAAGCCAAACAGGTGGTGGATACTTCGACTGAAGATACCTTCAAATCATCACAGACCAGTTTGGTCTATGATTCGGAAGGTAATATGATATCGGAGCTAAAATCGGAGAAAGATGTCTATTATATTCAATACGAAGATATTCCCACCGCTGCCATAGATGCCATGGTGGTTACAGAAGACAGAAATTTCTTTGAACATGACGGGGTGGACTACTTGGCAAATGTCAGAGCAGCTATTGCGTTGATCAAACATAAGGGTGAGATTACGCAGGGGGCAAGTACAATAACACAGCAGCTTGTAAAAAATGTATTTCTTACCCAAGAGGTAACCTATACAAGAAAGATTAAAGAGATTTTCATTGCGCAAGAGATGGAAAAAATATATACCAAAAATCAAATCATGGAGTTTTATTTAAATGAAATCTATTTTGCAAATGGACATTATGGGTTGCAGGCTGCTGCACAAGCATATTTTGGCAAGGGAGTATCCTCTTTGAGCTTGTCGCAGATTGCCTTTCTGTGTGCTATTCCAAATAACCCGAGCCTCTATAATCCTTTGACAAAAATGGATAATACCCTAAAGCGTAGAGACCGTATACTGAAGCAGATGTATGACAATGGCAAAATCAATCAATCTGATTACGAGAAAGCACTGGATGAAACCATTGAGCTTTCACAGAATAAGTCAGATAAACAGAATTATGTGGAAACCTATGCCTACAATTGTGCAATCAGGGCTCTGATGAAGCAGAAGGGATTTGAGTTTCGCTATCAGTTTGATAGTGAAGAGGATAAAGAGGCATATGATAAGTCCTATGAGGAATTGTATAGCAGCTTTCAGAAAGATTTATATACCAATGGATACCGTATCTATACCTCCATTGACTTAGAGAAACAAAAGCTTTTGCAGCAGGTAGTAGATGATACCTTATCGAAATTTACCGAAAAGGATGACGAAGGTGTATATAAGATGCAGGGGGCAGCAGTCTGTATTGACAATGACACAGGAAGGGTTGTTTCTATTGTTGGTGGACGTGAACAGGACTTAGGCGGCTATACCTTAAATAGAGCCTTCCAGAGTTATCGACAGCCTGGAAGCTCGATTAAACCACTGATTGTGTACACTCCGGCATTTGAGAGAAGTTATACTCCTGCCAGCATTGTATGGGATACTTATTCGAAAGATGGCCCCAAAAATTCCGATGGTAAATATTTGGGTAAAATAAAATTACAAAAGGCATTGGAAGCTTCAAAAAATGTTATTGCCTGGAAGATTTTTAAAGATTTGACTCCGAAAGGAGGATTATCCTATCTGCTAAGAATGAATTTTGCAAAAATTAGTGAGAAAGATTATACTCTTGCCTCTTCTCTTGGGGGATTAACGAATGGAGCAAGTCCTATTGAAATGGCAGCAGCATATGCAACCCTAGAGAATAACGGCTATTACCGTGAACCTTCTTGTATCGTTAAAATCATGGACTCCGAAGGAAATGAAATTGTAAGCGATACAATAGATACCAAAGAAGTATATGAAACAAATGCTACAAAAATCATGACTGAAGCCCTAACTGGCGTTATAAAAAACGGTACTGCAAAGGGTTTGGGTTTGACGAATACGATAAGTGCAGGTAAAACAGGAACAACGAATGATAAAAAGGATGGATGGTTTGTTGGATATACCCCGTATTATACCACAAGCGTATGGGTTGGTTATGATATACCAAAATCCGTAAGTGATCTGATGGGCTCTACCTACCCGGGAACGATTTGGCATGATTTCATGGAGCAGCTTCATACCTCCTCCATGAATAAAAAATTTGAATATTATGATTGGAGAGCTGATTTAAAAGCACAAAAGGAAGAGGAAGAAGCGCAAAATACGGTTACACCAACGCAGGCTCCCATGGTTACTTCTATCCAGGAGGATAATACAGTAGCGGAGGATACCGTTGAGACTCCGATTGGAACTGTAACACCTTTACCAGATGAAACAACAGGAGACGATTCTGATGCTGGTACAATAGATGGCGATACTACGGAAGATACCTTCACAGAGGATGGAACTGTCCCGGAGGATATAACCGACAGTGAAACAACAGATAATTCGAATTCCACCGGAGATATCACAGATAACGGCACTGTGGATGATGGGACAACCGAGTAACTGGTTATGAAGAAAGTAATAAAAAATCCCGAATGCATCATGATTTATATCATTATAATACATTCGGGATTATTATTTATGACAAGTGATTTAACTTCTCAACTTAGCTTGATTGAATTCGTGATAAATAAATTAGATTAACAATTCGTCTAATTTATTATTCTATTATATATTAACTTATTCTTGTGATTTTCCACCCTGGTTATATTCCTTTAAGATATTCTGAATACGTTCCACAGGATTTAATAAGCCGCTGATACTGTTATCATGATTTAAGGTGTCAATAATCAGAGCTACATATTTACTCATATCAACATTGATATACCAAGGTTTTGTCAAAAGCTCAGGAGTCTGATACACTAAGTTTGTTGTAAGTACACGGTAGATCAATCCGTTTTCATAAGCTTCATCAATCTTTGCAAAACCGTTAGTAAATAAACCAAAGGTTGAGGCTACGAAAATACGGCCTGCTTTTCTTCTCTTTAATTCGGTTGCTACATCAAGGATACTCTCACCGGAGGAAATCATGTCATCTACAATCAGAACATCCTTACCGTTAATATCAGAACCTAGGAATTCATGAGCAACAATCGGATTACGTCCGTTTATGATCTTTGTATAATCACGTCTCTTATAGAACATACCCATATCCAGTCCAAGTACATTGGCAAAATAAACTGCTCTGGACATACCACCTTCATCCGGGCTGATAACCATCATGTGATCATCGTTAAATTGAATATCCGGAACATGTTGAAGCATTGCCTTAATGAATTGATAGTTCGGAGCAACTGTTTCAAGGCTATTTAATGGAATAGCATTTTGAACTCTTGGGTCATGAGCATCAAAGGTAATGATACTGTCAACACCCATTTGGATTAATTCCTGTAATGCTAAAGCACAGTCAAGAGATTCTCGGGAGCTTCTTCTATGTTGTCTACCCTCATATAGAAAAGGCATAATAACTGTAATTCTTCTGGCTTTTCCACCAACTGCTGCTATTATTCTTTTAAGATCCTGGTAATTGTCATCCGGTGACATGTGATTAATATTTCCACATACCTTATAGGTTTTGCTATAATTAGTAACATCGACCAGTAAGTAAAGGTCTTGACCACGAACAGATTCTTTAATCTGACCTTTTGCTTCTCCGGTACCAAATCTTGGGCAACAAGCCTTCATTAAATAAGAATCTCGCTGATAACCATAAAAAGCGATGGTACCCTTATGTTCGCTTTCTCTTGAATTACGCCATTCAACAAGATAGTTATTCACATGCTGACCTAAGTCATTGCTGCTTTCCAGAGCAATAATACCAAGAGGTCCCACAGGAATAGTTTCTACGATTTTCTCGTTCTTTGACATTAAATTTCCCTCCATGAAATAATAGAATAGGTTACAAAGCCATTAAAGTTATAACATTATATATTTAGTTAGTCAATACACTTTTCGTCATTTATAGTATTAATTATACTAAATTCGAGCCATTGACCGCCTTATGTAAACGAATGTCTTCCCCAATAATACGCTGTACGGAATAACAGGAAATTATTCTTGAATAGACACGTTCACTATAATTCACATTAATATCAGACAGTGAAAGGTTTGTAGAGATCACAGTCGATTTTTTTCTTAATAAACGTTCGTTGATAATTAAATATAGCTGGGAATTTGTAAAAGAATTATAAAATTCGGTACCCAAATCATCTATGATTAATAAGTCACATTCTAAAATGTAATCAAATTGGTTGGATGCGTTATAGGAACTATCCTGATCCTTCCCAAACTTGTATTTCTCAAGAATATCGAACAGACGAAAAGCAGTAAGATATATTACGGTATAACCCTTATCCAGCAGCTCCTTCGCAACACAATTGGCTAGAAAGGTTTTGCCAACACCTGTATTGCCAAGCAGCAGTAGGTTATCATGCTTTATATTAAAATGCTTAATGAAACTCTTACAATTAGCAACTACTTTCTGCATATTAGAAAGTGGTGATAAGCCAATTGAATCATCAAGATAATCATCAGCATAATAGCGAAAGGAGAATTTGCTGAAATTTTCATGAGCTAAGATTGATTTAATATTTGAATCGGAATACATTAAATCACCAATCGCCTGCTTCAAACAATTACATTTTTCATTACCAATGTACCCGGTATCCTGGCACTTAATGCACTGATAGCGCATATCCAGATAATCGGAAGGCAAATTATTAGAAAGCAACAGTTCAATTTGACGGGCCTTTAGTTCGAGAGATTTCGCCTTTAATTCATTTAAGCAGCTATCATTTCCAAGTAGTGCCATCCGGCCACTCTGAGCTGACAAGGAGATCATTTCTTCCTCCAGTTCTTTTAACTCTGGAATATGCAGGAATGCTTCTTGTCTGCGGTTGTCCAATTCATGCTTGTTTTTTAGCCTGCGGCTGTCGAACTCTCGTAAAATTTGATTGTATTGGTCATTTTTTAATGCCATACGTTTAAATCTCCTTTTCATATAAATGAACTGAAACTTGGCAGTTAATTATTACTGATATGCTTATAAAATCAGCATTTAAATTATGTTAAGAAACCATCAGTTATGACATTTTCATTCTGGCTTCAATTTACAGTTAGAATTCACTAATAGATTTTTCATATGGTAAAAACAGAGCTGAAAAACGCAAACTCCTCGCGCTGCTCGTCAAACATGCTTTTTTTCAGCTCTAAATCATATTCAAAATCCATAAGTGAATATATCAACTGAAAAAAAGGCGCCATCCTAAAAATATCATAACTAATGGTTTCATATAGGCAGTACATGCTGATTTTATAAGCAAGGTTCTAGTCATTGTTCTGCGAAGGTTCAATAAATTTAATTCATATGTTATAAGTTTTTGTTTAGAAGCTTTCGTTCAATATCAGCATAATCTTGAGCGGAATATGTTCTTTGAGGAAATTGATTAAATTTATTGTTCGACGGCTTAGGTACAGCGGCTATTTTCATTGTTTCACTCGTCTTGTTACCCTTGTTGAACTCCTCGTCCAATTTGGTAATATCAGTATGGCTTTTTACATTCTTTTTAAACCAGGTTTCAAGAATTTTGTCCGTATATTTAAAATCCGGTTTCTGAGTTCTTAGTATCGTTCGATTGCAGGCCTCGGCAATAATTTCATCGGAGAAACAAAATACCTCCACCCACTTTGTTATGTACTGACGCTCAATCTGTCCCGGTGCACGGTTTAACCCAAAGGCTTTATTCACTGTATTGAAATGATCGTTATGGGTGGTAGTAGCCACCTTAGCCTTCTCCTCTGTATCAATACCCTCCTCAGCCCAGGTAAGTGCAACAGCTTCGATGTAAGAAGCATTTTTCTTGCCCTTGGAGACACAATATTCAAATAAATACATAATTAATTCTGCTGAAAAATGCAGCTCCTCATAAAGATAGAGAATTAGTTGAAGATCCATTGGTTTCAAAGGACGATCCAAATAGATTTCTACGATATGCATGGCCCATTTGATCCCATCATTATTTGTAAACTCGGATATCTTCTCAGCAGAGTAACTCTTATGGATAGAAGGTTTTATTTCGGTTTGAATGCTGACTGCGACTTCTTCTGCCACAGGCTCTATATCTGGAACGATGGTATATTCCTTCTGTATTTGATTTAAATCCACTAAATTTATCGCAGTTATTTCTTTCCCCGGGTTTCTGGTCAGTATAAGTAAATTCAGCTTTTCCCAGTAACTTAAAGCTCGAATAATATCTTTTTCTGTATTTTCTAACCGGTCAGCAATGGAGGAGATGGTTACTTCCGGACAATTTCCCGAGAAACACCGAAGTAAATAAAGATATACTTTGACATAAGAGCCGTTCGCTGACGGCATAAACTGATCAATAAAGGTATTCGGTACGATAGTAACATCTGAAATACCTTCCGCATGTAATGAAATTTTACTCATAAATAGATCCCTCCATTTGTTCCCATGACATTACTATTTCTGAAAATGAATTAGTTTGTAAATTCATCTTGTATAATGCCAGCAACATTATAGCACAGATAAATCTATCTGGAAATAGCCTATTTTATGGCACTTTAGCAATTTATGAGATTGTGGATATTGTGGATGATGTGGATGAAATATAGGTAAAAACATGTAAAAAAATGTAAAACAGGTAAGGGCTATATTGAAAATATGAATTTAATGGATAAAAAGTTACTATTTGTAGTAATGTTTTAGTGAATAAAAATATCCACAGCATTATTAACATAAAATGTTGATAATACTGTGGATAATGTGGATAACTACATTCCTAGAAGATTTTCTCCAACGGATACAATGTCTCCGGCGCCCATAGTTATCAACAAGTCGCCGTTCATACAATTTTGTAATAAAAAATTTTCGATATCATCAAAGCAGTGAAAATAGTATACTTCTTTACCTAATTTATTAAGTTCATTCACTAAATCCTTTGAAGAAATGTCCCCGGGATCTTTTTCCCTAGAAGCATATATGTCCGCTAAAACAACGTTATCAGCAAGAGAGAGAGACTGGGCAAACTCTGTCAAATGTTGTTTCGTTCTGGTATAGGTATGAGGTTGGAAGACACACCATAATTTTTTGTGTGGATAATTTTTTGCCGCCGTCAAGGTTGCGGTAACTTCTGTCGGATGATGGGCATAATCGTCGATTATGGTAACTCCACCAATTTCACCCTTATGTTCAAAGCGGCGTTTTGAATTCGCAAAAGAATACAGCGCCTTTTTAATAATTTCTACCGGAATACCTACTTCAAGTGCAATACCGATAGCCGGAAGAGAATTTGATATATTGTGGATACCGACGATGTTTAAGCGGATGCGGTCAATATAGTTACCTTTGTAATATAAATCATAGCTGCCAAGGCTTTGTTCATCAAACTCAATTTTGTCTGCTGCAATATCATATGTATGAGCGGTTTTACGGTACGTAGGATCAATGATTCCATAGGTAAGCACTTCGCAGTCCAAATTTGAGGTAAGCTCCTCATAGCGGTCGATTTCACCGTTAATAAAAAGCTGGCCGTCTTTTGGCAGACGTTTCGCAAATAAATGAAAGGAATTGCGAATATCATTAATGTCCTTAAAGAAATCCAAGTGATCCGCATCAACATTTAAAATAATTGCACGTTTTGGATTGAACTGCAAAAAAGTATTAGTATATTCACATGCTTCCGTAATAAAATGCTCTGATTTTCCCATTCGGATATTTCCACCGATGGCATCGAGGATTCCACCGACTGAAATAGTGGGGTCCAAATTGTCTTCCATAAATATTAAGGAGAGAAGTGAAGTAGTTGTCGTCTTTCCATGGGTACCTGATACTGCTATTGCATTATCAAAGTTAAGCATAACCTGACCAATCATTTCCGCTCTATTTAGCATCGGTATATTTCTTCTCTTAACCTCGATGAATTCTTCGTTATCTTCAGAAATGGCAGCAGTAAATACAACTACATCAATATCGGAAGTTATATTTGATGCCTTTTGTCCAATGAAGAATTCAATCCCCAGACTGGTCAAACGATCGGTAATTTTACTTTGGTGGGCATCAGAACCACTTACTTTAAATCCCAAGGTATGCAGGTATTCTGCAAATCCGCTCATACTAATTCCACCAATACCGATAAAATGTATGCGGCACGGCTTTTCGAAATCTATTTGATACATAGTACACTTCCTATCTATATTTTTTAGTAAAAGTAAATTATCTGTTAATTCATCTGATGAATATTAACTTGACGTTTTACTATCTGCTATTATAACCCATTTCTCCTAAATTACAATATTAAAATCGTTCCAAGCACAGCATACCCTAGGATTTAAAGAGCAATTCATAGACATTATATTCATTTCATATCTTATGGATGCAAGTATCATTATTAAAATAAATAATAAAAGTACTTATTATAGCTAAAAACACTCATAATTTATTAAAAATGACAAAAAAATCAAGAATATTAACAAATATTTCATATTTATTATTCACATTTTGGAATAAATATGTTATAATATCCTTAAATAGCTAAGTTTGGGAAGAATTTGACGAAACCGAGGAGTTTCGGGTTTATTAGTAACAGAAAAAGTGAAATTAGCTTGAGTAGAACTAGCTTTTTCTAACAACTAACGATAAATATGACAGAAGGGGGACCATGCCATGCAAATTACCGACGTACGTGTACGTAAGGTTAGCAAGGAAGGCAAAATGAAAGCAGTTGTTTCGATTACACTTGATAATGAGTTCGTAGTACACGATATCAAAGTAATTGAAGGGGATAAGGGCTTATTCATTGCAATGCCTAGCCGAAAAGCCGGAGATGGAGAGTATAGGGACATTGCTCATCCAATAAATTCGGACACCAGGGATAAGATTCAGAAGATAATTCTTGAAAAGTATGAAATTGCTGCTTTGGAGAATGAAGAAACAGAAGTAGAAGCAGTATAATTAAAAGCGTAATAAAGCAAAAACGGTAGCTATGGGGCTGCCGTTTTTTGAATCCTGAAATGATAATTAGCGTTTATACCAATTTGGTGGTATCGTTTTGTTTGCGGCCAATGTTTTGTATGAACTCAATCAAGAGGGATGAAATAATAACCGTCACTAGTGAAAATCCAATGCGGCGCAGTGGTATATAGGTTAAAGACAGCACCAGAACGGTGATATCTGTGAAAAGGTACACATGTGATATCCGACAGTGTTTAATCTTGGAAATAGCCATAGCTAGTGCATCGTCTCCTGAGGCGGAAATTCCTTGTTTAATAATTAACCCGACGCCAATACCGATGAATAAGCCACCAGCAATCGCTGCAACCAACGGGTAAGCAGACAGGTTTGGCAATATTGGAGGAAACTGTTCCCACAATCTGAAAAAGCCTGCCAAACAAAGGGTAGCAACAATTGAAAATTTTAGAAAATCTTTTCCTAGATACTTAAATGTTAAGGCATATGCAAGGATGTCTAACAAAGGGGACAGGATAGATACGGAAATGCCTGACCAGTAGTTAAGCAGAAGGTTCAGACCCAATAAACCGCCCTCAGTAATATTTGTTTGCAGATGAATATTATATACTCCAAAAGAACAGATAGCGACTCCAAGGAAAATGATGAATATTTTTTTGGGAGTAAATTGTTTTCTGTTCCTGTCTGTAAAATTGTAAGTTATCTTTTTAAACGGCATGATAATATCAACCTTTCTATACGGTATGGGGTAATCT
>JAQUYQ010000185.1 GCA_028691795.1 Herbinix sp. | reverse complement strand
AGCACCATTTTCAATCAAATGAGCTGCAAAAGAATGACGTATCGCATTCGGATTAATCTGATTTAAACCAACTGATTTTGCATAAGCCTTTAGAATTTTCCATAAGCCCTGTCTGCTTAATTGTTCTCCGGACGAATTCAAAAATAATACATCATTATTATTTTTATCAAAATTATTTGGTCTGATCTTTAAATATTCCTGCAATGCATTCTTCGCTGTTTTTCCAAAAGGAATACTTCGTTCCCTGCGTTCTCCGCAAGTGATATACCTTGCTGTCAAATTGATATCCGCTACTTTCATTGCAATCAATTCTGATACCTTAATCCCCGTAGCGTAGAGAAGTTCCAGCATAGCTCTATCTCGAATTCCCTTATTGGTCTTTAAATCCGGTTGCCCAAGCAGCTTATCCACCAAAGATTCCTCAATAATCTGTGGTGACTTTTTCTGTACCTTCGGCGGTTTAATTCGTTCGGACGGATCACCCTGCATGATACCTTGTTTGATTAAATATAGGATAAATGCTTTAATGACTGCTATATTTCTTGATACCGATGCCGGTGATAAACCATCTTTCTCCAGAGTTAGTATATAGGAATTTAAACTAGTTTCACTGATTTTTGTTACCGAGTTGATATTTTGCTTTTCAAAGAATAATTGCAGTTTCTTTAAATCATTTTGATATGCCTGCAGAGTATTTTTAGATGCATTCTTTACTTCACGCAGATATGTAATGAAATCATTCATATACTGTTCCATTCTCTACCTCCCTGGTTAACAAAAATCACAAGATGTATTATGTAAATGCAGTAAGCGCTTTCTTTAAAAAATATGCTCCAGGATATGCCTCCAGAAAGCTTGCTACTACCAATGCTATTGCTAAAAGTAAAATCAGAACAAGATGATTTTTAACAAGCTTTGCTATTCCTCCAAAGTTGTTACGATTCTCACTGTATATTGTTCTACATAATTCAAAGCCTTTATAAAGGCATAACAGAGAAATTGGTAGATACAATAAACCATGTGGAAACACATAAACCAAGACTAATAAAAGTCCTTTTAGTCCATACTGCATTGTTACTGCAGATATAAAAAATCCGGTAAAAAAACCAAATGACGTAACTTTTAGAGCCATATAAGGTATTCCCAAAATTGTGATACTTAATAACCAAAAAATAAGAAAATCATTAAAATTCTTACCCAGCACATACTGAAATAATCCGGCATAATCTATGGAGTTGTCAGTAATTTTGGAAAATACGCTGTCTTCATAATTTTGCATCTGACTAACATAATTTTCATGGAATATGTTTGCACATAATACGCCAAGAAATACACCTAAAATCAATAGAAATATTGAAATTTGAATTACACCAAGTTTATGCAATTGTAATTTAAATAGTTTCATTTTCCAGCCACCTATCATTTAAGCTTATATAAATAAATATGACAGGAACGAGAAAATAGAACAAGCAGTATCTTATATCTCGAATTGTTGCATAGAAGCAAAGGGTATTAGATTCCAATACAGGGCTATGGGTGATAATATAGTAATAATACTGTCTTTTGCATATTCTAAATGCATATATCCTATATCGTATACTTAATTTATTCCTACCTTAGCTTTATAGGAAAGTATTCCTGCTATGGTTTTCGCATCCACAATTTTACCGTCTAAGATCATTTTCGTTAAGTCTTCTATCGAATGCTTTTCAAAAGTAACGAATTCATCCTCATCCAAATTCTGATTAGAAGGTGTGATTCCAGTGGTATAATAAATACCTATCTTTTCATTACTGAAAGCAACTGTTGTAAAAAGATCAATCAGATGTTCTACCTTTCCTGCTTTATAACCAGTCTCTTCCTCACACTCACGAATAGCACAGGAACGGCAATCTTCACCTTCATTCAAGCCTCCTGCCGGTATTTCAAGAGTATATTGGTCAATAGCATTGCGGTATTGTCTTACCATTAAAATCTTTCCATCCTCATCCACCGGAATCATTGCAGCAGCTCCTTTATGATTAATAAAATCAAAATTAGTCTGCTTACCTCCTTCGATTTCTATCGTATCACTGTAAAAATCAATGATACGACCCCTTTGTACTAAATCTCTTTTTAATCGCTTGTATGGAATCATTTGTCCAACTCCTTATGTTTTATTTATTTTTGCTAACTAAAGTATAGATGATAGCTTTTAACAACGTATTTCTTTTTACTGCTATAATAAACGAGATGAATCAGCTAACTGATTCACTTATCATAAATCAAAAAAGCTATGATGAGTTTTCCTTTGGCTATTTATTAATAAATAATTCACATTTTATTAAATAAAGTAAATGGTTATATAAATCCAACTTGTAGCTATTTTAACATAAATATTTTATAAAGTGAAATATAAATCTTATTAAATTGTCATAAATTAGATAAATTATAACATATTTCTAAATATATAACATATAAATCGAAGTATTTTCCAAATCCAAATCGTTATATCAAACAAAAATCCTTTAAAAGTCCTTTATCCAACCTGTGCGAAAGGCCTCACTATTACTTTTTCTAATGATTAATTCCTATATAAAAAAGTGGATTAGTAATAGACTACCCTTATCATAAACGAAGGACAATTTGAATAATAAAATATAAAAAAATAGCTTTATATACAGTAAAAAGGCGGGAATTATAGAATCCCGCCTTCCTACTTGAAATAATGCTTAAAATTTACTTTTTAATAATTCTTCCTGCTTTTGGTAAGCTATAAACTTATCCATTATTCTCTATACCAGCTTTTCAATAAAAGTTTCTATACGGTCAAGGCCCTTCTTAATCTGCTCCATAGAAATTGCATAGGAGAGACGGATATGGTCAGCAAAACCAAAATCTTCGCATGGAATTACTGCAACATTAAATTCCTCAATTAAAATTTGTGAAAGTTTATAAACATCGCCTACTTTGGAACCATTGTATTCTTTCTCCAAGGTTTGGCTGATATCAATGAATAAATAAAATGCACCTTGTGGTTTTAATGTAGAGATTAATTTCATATTTGAAACTCTTTCAAACATGTATTCTCTTCTCTTGTTAAATTCAGCATGCATTTTGTATACCGAATCCTGAGGTCCAACCAAAGCTTCATAAGCAGCTTTTTGTGCTATGGAGTTAGGGTTTGAAGTCTGATGGCTCTGAACACTTCCCATCAATTTCGCAATCTCTTTGGAAGATCCGGTAAATCCAATTCTCCAGCCGGTCATGGAGTAACTTTTTGCTACACCACTGCAGGTAATTGTACGTTTGTAGATTTCATCATTTAGGGAAGCGATACTAATAGCTTCTCCTTCATAGATTAAATTCTCATACATTTCATCGGAAACTACGTAGAAGTCTTTTCTGACTGCAACTTCAGCAATTGCTTCCAGCTCTTCTCTTGTATAAATCATTCCAGAGGGATTGCTTGGAGAATTTAAGACCAGTGCTTTCGTCTTATCCGTGCATGCTGCTTCAATCTGCGCCGCGGTCACCTTATAATTCTGTCCTTTCTCCGCTCTTACATATACTGGAACCCCATCTGCGAGCTTAACAATCTCAGGATAGCTTAACCAGTAAGGAGTAGGAATAATCACTTCGTCACCAGGATTACAAATTGCCTGAAATATATTGGTTAAAGAGTGCTTTCCACCATTACTTACTACAATCTGGCTGGGCTCATATTTGATGTGATTGAAACCTAGAAATTTGTCGCACACTGCTTTTTTCAATTCCAAAGTGCCCTCTGCTGGAGTATACTTCGTAAAACCATCATGAATTGCTTTAATTGCTGCTTCACAAATATTATCCGGGGTATTAAAATCAGGCTCACCTGCTCCGAATCCGACAACATCAAGTCCTTTTTCTTTTAATTCTTTCGCTTTTGCTGTAATAGCCAATGTTGAAGAGGGTTTTACTGCCTGAGCTTTCTTTGATAAAGTTAATGCCATTGCCTCCACCATCCTTATAAAAATATTTATTATTGTATTAGAAATCATTAATATTGAAATCATTATTATGCTCTTTGATCGAATTCATTACTACTGAAATCTTTATCATTGTAATATATAACTTTTGATATTGCAACAAAAATATCAAATAAAACGAAAAAAAGTATTTCGTATGGCTTTCATATGTCCGCATTGCGCGGATTTGTTGTGTATTTTTTGTATAATTTATACAAATATCTGTTTTATTATAACTATAAAACAGGTTACTATATTATTAGAAATCATACTCGGTTTCATCCAATAAATTTAGACGCACTATTTCCATTTTCTAATCACATTTTTATACCTATTAAAACTCTGCCGGCCATTAATTTTGTTAATACTTCAAACTCTATTATTATCTTATACTATGACATGATGTAAGGGTAAACGATTTTATAAAAATTATGGTAAAAAAAAAGGCTCTATAATAAATGTTGGGGTATGTGATTTTTCAGATCACATATTCCAACTTTTTAAATTTTATATTAAAATGCATCTATAATAAACCTCTTTAATGCCACCGACCAAGATTGCATGGCTAAAGGAGGTTTGATATAGATGCACTCTTATTGTATCAATAAACTTCTAGATTTAGAAGATATAATTGAAAAAAAAAT